>CASBQA010000201.1 GCA_949127635.1 Nostocales cyanobacterium PMM_0069
CGACAGTCTTTTATGGAGATGCGAGAGTCTTTTATGGAGATGCGAGAGTCTTTTATGGAGATGCGAGAGTCTTTTATGGAGATGTGAGAGTCTTTGAGGGAGATGCGAGAGTCTTTGAGGGAGATTAATGCACCTCAAAGACTGATTAACGCTCTTTTATTACACTTGTCAGAAGAAATTTGAAACCCTGTTTTCATATTAGTCCGCGTAGGCGGACTTTGTTTGTGTAGCCGCGATTTTAATCGTCACGGTTTCTGTGTTCTTCCCAAAGAGACGCGATAAATCGCGTCTCTACATGCTAACTGCGCTGCCAAATTTTAATTGTTTTATCTAAACTGCCACTTACCAACATTTCGCCGGAAGCTGTAAAGGCTAAAGCTGTTACTGTATTAGCATGTCCTTTAAAAGTACCTAGCAGTTCCCCGGTATGTAGATGCCACAATTTGATCGTTTTATCTGAACTACCACTAGCGATAATTTCTCCATCGGGACTAAGAGCGATCGCATCAACTCCATCTTCATGTCCTTTCAGGGTACGAAGCAATTCCCCTGTCTCTAAATCCCAAATCTTAATCGTCTTATCTCGACTTCCACTAACAAGAATGTTATCATCTCTACTCACCGCCAAAGAACGAACTATGTGAGAATGTCCCATGAGGGTGTGAAAAGGTTCGCTGTTGAAAGGTTCTACTTTTCCTTTACATGACTTGCGCCAAACTTTGATTTTACGGTAACTACCTGTGATCAAAGTTTCTCCATCTTGGCTAAAAACGAGGGAATGAGCAGCAGTATCATCTAATGAAAGAGCGATCGCTACCTGTCGATACATTAAATCCCAAAACAAAATCTTTCTATCATCTCCCCCGGTTGCTAACATCCGTCCATCTGGAGTAAAAGCAACGCAGCGCACCATTCCATTGTGTTTGTGGAGAATATCTATTAAATCTATTGCACCCGAATGCCAAATTTTTATTGTGGAGTCTGCACCACCACTCACCAACGTTTGCCCATCCGGACTAAATGTGAGGGAATTGACTTCATCCACTACCCCGGAGACACTCCATTGGGATTCTGAGAGAGTACCAATTAACTCACCTTTTGTCAAGTCCCAAAGCTTCGTTTCTCCCCGACTGCCGCTAGCTAAAATTGGCGTGCTTTTGCCGTTTTTGTCTCCTGGACTGAAAGCAAGGCAATTAATGCCTCTACAATGTCCTGTCAAAGTCTGCCAGCATTCCCAATCACCGACAATGTTTTTTAGGGGATGATCTGATGATAAAGTCTGAATCGTTTCGGCATAGGCAATTTCATCAACTAAAGAAGAGCCATCTTTTTTGGCAATTAGTGATTCTAAATACCAACTTAACCCACCCCCATACAACAAGTTACTCGGAATTACAATAACTTTTGGCTCACTAAATTCGATTTGATTTGTCGGTAAAAAGCCTGTAATTATCGCTTGTTTTTCGTAGCCTAATTGACCAGTAAACGGAAAAAACAAACATAGAAAAATCAATACCTGATGATTTTGTATATCTTCTTGAGTAACAGTCCACCTGATTTTGTCTTTTTTTATGCCATTAAAACTTTCTCCATCAGCAGCGTAAACTTGAATACTAACATCAGGATTATCTACTAAGAAGTAAGCAAATTTACTTTCACCGCGTAAATTTCCCTCTTCATCTAATGCCATATTTTTCAAGCTGTTTTGTGGCACTTTTTTAACCAGCTTACCCAAGCGTTCAGTTATTACCCGCTGAACGATTTGTTCTCGCAAAAGATAATCTTCCGCTTGCTGCTGAAAGTATTTCGGAAAGGGAATCACCCAGTCGGGAGGTTCGGGATATTCCGGTGGTGTCGGTGGGGGATTTTTGGCGAGAATTTCGGCTTGGAAGCGAGCAAAATTAAGCAATTTTGCCAATGATTCACCCCAGAATGCCATAATTTCACTGTGACAACCTTTGACTTGACTTTCTAGTAAAGATAAGTCATAAGTCTTTGGTTTTTTCACACGTTGAAGAAAGTCAGCTTGTTGAGCTTTCAGTAAGCTAATCCAATCCATTTGCATGTTTTGCGGCACAAAGAATGCATACCTACGGTAAGCTATACCAAAGCAATTACTCAAGTTTGTCAGATGATTGTCAGTTAAGAATTGAGTAATTTGAGCATTTAGTGTAACACAAGCATTACTTATGCTCTAACAGAAAGCAATTATCCATTTGAGCTATAAGATACTTCGTTAACCATGAGCAAGAGCGTATAAATAAATTAGGCGTTGGAAATTAATTCTAACTTATCTGGAAAATATGAGACTGTCTCTGGTGAGACAAACCCGAAATAATACTCACGAAAAATTGCAGCCACGCAGACAATGATAGTATCAATCTCAGATTATTGCCGCAACAGTTTCACATGAAGTTGTAAAAGTAAAGATCCTAAAGTCAAGATTTCTTAATTTTATTCTTAGCGATCGCTTTCTTTTGCCTGTAATCGTTTCATTTTCATCCGTAAATCAAAGTCATCACCGCTGACAATTGTTTCTAAGTCAGCGATGCGCTCTTCTAAAAGTTCCACCTGCTGCGGTGACAAAGCTTGATTTTGGTATTTTTTCTCATCCGATCGCCATACGGCAACCGTACCAACCGCTGCACCACTAATCGCCGCTAATGGTATAATTGCACCACTTCTGGTGACTGCTGAAAGGGGAACACAAATTGCTAAAATTGCCACAGTCAAGCCCCAGATTTTTGTGGTAGCGCTAACTCGGATATCTTCAGGTTGTTGGAAGTTTTTCTCCGATTTTTTAGCCACGAGTGTGTCCTCAAAGATTTTATTGTGACATGACTCCGACAATCACAGGTACGGAGCTTCTTTGAATCACTTCAAAGATTTCCTAGTTGCTCCCTTACGGGTTTTCGACTTTGACCTAGACTTAGATATCTCAGTCCGAACCGGCAAACCGTCTGCATAGGCGTTTTGGATTCCGGCGTGTCCCGCCGTACTAATCAATTCTATTCCTCTATTTCTAATTACTTGACCACTAGCAACATCCC
>CASBQA010000202.1 GCA_949127635.1 Nostocales cyanobacterium PMM_0069
CCAGTCCCCAGTCCCTTCATCTCCCCTTGTCCCCAGACTCGTTCAGCAAATCAGGACGCCGTAAGCGTGTTCTGGCAACTTGTTGTTGATAACGCCATTTAGCGATCGCAGCATGATTACCGCTAAGTAACACATCAGGTACTTTCCAGCCCCTAAAATTTGCCGGACGGGTATACTGAGGATAGTCTAATAATCCTTCCTCAAAACTTTCTGATTGTAAAGACTCGGCTTTACCCACAGTTCCGGGAATCAGCCGCATCACACCATTAATCAAAGCCATTGCGGGAATTTCTCCACCAGTGAGAACAAAATCACCCAAAGAAACCTCACGAGTAACTAAATGCTGCACTCGCTCATCTACTCCTTCATAATGTCCGCAAATGACAATTAACTGGTCATAATTTGTGACCAGTTCTCGTAAGAGTGGTTGATTTATAGTTTGACCTTGAGGACTCATCAAAATAACCTCTCTGCGAGGTAAAATCGGCAGCGACTCCACAGCTTTAAAAATTGGTTCTGGCTTCATCAGCATTCCCACTCCACCGCCATATGGTTCATCATCCACCTTTCGGTGCTTGTCGGTGGTAAAGTCTCGTGGATTAACCAAATTAATTTCGGCAATTTTTTTGGCTAAAGCTTTACCCAGCAATCCAGAACTGAGAACAGAGATAAACGAGTCAGGAAATAGCGTAACTATATCAAAGCGCACAGTAATTCGTATTCAAGGACACTAATCTTAAATTGGCATGTCTGGAGAAAAGAAGGGAGCTTTCTTGAGCAGGGGACATTTCCCTTTCCCCCTCTTCAAAAAGCCCTTTTTTCCGGCTGATGTTGCGTCAAAGACTTATGGAGCTTCATCAATAGTATCTAAAAGTACCAGAGAAGATTGGATTTTGTGCGCCAGCAAAAGTTTTTCTAATTACTTAATTTATGTTTAAATATTGTGACAACTACATTTAAATTAATAATCGAAGCAAGTTAACAACTTCCACCGGATGCATCAAACCAGCCTCAGAAAAAAGCTTGCCAACACCTGCTTTCCCCAAGCAGTATTTTACCAGTCTGGAAAATTAAGACAGGTGAAAAACAAGAGCTTTGCGCGATCGCCACGGCAAGGGACTCTACCGCTGGTTGAAGTACGACACCTGCTGAAGGAAGCATCAATTTCTCCCTGCCTTCAGCGCGTGTCTACCACATCAAGCAACAGAGCAAAGTTTCACACAAAAGCCGCGACAAGAGCGTTTGTTGAAGTGTCCTCCTTTGAAGCGAAGCGGGAACATCATTACAAATACTGAACCTTGTTTTATTCACCCGAAGTTGTTGACAGGAGAAACACAATGCCGGAATTAAAAGCTAAATCGCTGGAAATGAGGACACCTCAAGCAACTAAGACTGCCGTTCTGGTTATCGGAGGCGCAGAAGACAAAGTTCATGGACGTGAAATCCTCAGAACTTTTTTTGGACGTGCCGGTGCTAGCAATGGCTATATTACAATAATTCCATCAGCCTCTCGCGAACCTGCCATCATTGGTGGTCGGTATACCCGGATTTTTGAAGAAATGGGTGCTAAAAAGGTTGAGATATTAGACATTCGTGAACGGGATCAGTGTGAAAGTGCCGAAATAAAAGCATCCTTAGAAGCCTGTAGCGGGGTGTTTTTGACGGGGGGGGATCAATTGCGTCTGTGTGGTGTGTTGGCGGATACGCCAGCGATGGAAATTATCAGGCAACGAGTGAGGGCAGGGCAGCTAACTCTCGCAGGTACTTCGGCAGGGGCAGCAGTGATGGGGCATCATATGATCGCAGGCGGTGGTAGTGGTGAGACACCAAAACGTTCTCTAGTTGATATGGCAACAGGTTTGGGATTTATTCCTGAGGTGATTGTCGATCAACACTTTCACAATCGCAATCGGATGGGAAGGTTAATTAGTGCGATCGCCGCACATCCCGATCGCCTCGGTATTGGTATCGACGAAGATACTTGTGCCATGTTTGAAAGGGATGGTTGGTTGCAAGCTATGGGCAAAGGCAGTGTGACAATTGTTGATCCCACAGAAGTGACACACACCAACGAACCCCATGTGGGAGCCTCAGAACCGCTAACGGTGCATAACTTGCGACTGCACATCCTCAGTCATGGCGATCGCTTTCACCTCTACCAACGCACCGTCCTGCCCGCTGTACACCGTATTTCCAGCTGACGGAATAGAGTATCTGAAGATACACTGTATTGACCGCTAATTTCTCACTAGCTGGAGAAAAATTATCATCATACCATGTAAAAAGAAAAAACTGTTTGTCATGAACAGTTTAGCGGTCAATTCAAGTATGAAACTAGTAAAAAACTAGAATTTAGGTTCCGAATCTCCATCTACCTATTCCCATGAGAATCCTCAAGATCCAGACATTACGCGGCCCCAATTACTGGAGCATTCGACGCCACAAGCTCATAGTCATGCGCCTCGACTTGGAAAATCTCGCCGAGACGCCCTCGAATGAAATTCCTGGCTTCTATGAAGGATTAGTTGAGGCACTGCCAAGTTTGGAGGGTCATTATTGCTCCCCTGGCTGTCGTGGTGGCTTTTTGTTACGGGTTCGCGAAGGCACCATGATGGGTCACATCGCCGAACACGTAGCCTTAGAACTCCAGGAATTATCCGGAATGCAGGTAGGCTTTGGTCGGACTCGCGAAACCGCCACACCTGGGGTTTACCAGGTAGTAATTGAATACCTGAATGAAGAAGCCGGACGCTATGCTTCCCGCGCAGCAGTGCGGTTGTGTCAAAGCATAGTTGATCGAGGTCGCTATCCTAAAGCCGAATTAGACCAAGACTTACAAGACTTAAAAGAATTGTGGCGTGATGCTTCCTTAGGACCCTCAACAGAAGCAATTGTCAAAGAAGCCGAAAAAAGAGGCATTCCCTGGATGTCTTTGCCGGCACGCTTTTTGATTCAGCTGGGCTACGGCGCAAATCAAAAGCGGATGCAAGCCACAATGACCGATAATACCAGCGTTCTGGGGGTAGAACTCGCTGGCGATAAAGAAGCCACAAAACGCATCTTAGCGGCATCGGGCGTGCCCGTCCCTAGAGGCACAGTCATCAACTTCTTGGACGATTTGGATGAAGCTATTGAAATGGTTGGTGGCTTTCCCATCGTCATCAAGCCCCTAGATGGCAATCATGGACGCGGGATCACCATTGATATCCGCACCAAAGAAGAAGCTTCAGCCGCTTACGATGCTGCCAGACAAGTTTCCCGCTCAATTATTGTTGAGCGCTATTATGTCGGTCGCGACCATCGAGTACTCGTGATAAATGGTAAGGTCGTCGCAGTAGCTGAACGCGTGCCCGCTCATGTAGTTGGTAATGGCAGATCCACTGTCGCCGAACTAATTGACGAAACCAATCAAGACCCAAATCGCGGTGATGGACATGATAACGTCCTGACAAAAATTGAACTAGACCGCACAAGTTATCAGCTACTAGAAAGGCAAGGCTACACTCTCAACAGCGTGCCAAATAAAGGTGAAATGTGTTATCTACGGGCAACTGCTAACCTCAGTACAGGTGGTATTGCTGTAGACCGCACCGACGAAATCCATCCAGAAACCGTTTGGCTAGCACAACGGGTAGTCAAAATTATCGGTTTGGATATCGGCGGACTTGATGTTGTTACCACCGATATTAGCCGTCCTTTGCGCGAAGTTGATGGCGTGATTGTCGAAGTTAACGCTGCCCCTGGTTTCCGGATGCACGTTGCCCCCAGCGTTGGCATCCCCCGTAACGTTGCCGGCGCAGTCATGGATATGCTGTTTCCCAACGACCAATCCAGCAACATTCCCATCCTCACGGTGACGGGTACAAACGGCAAAACCACCACTACTCGCCTGCTAGCACACATTTATAAGCAAACCAAAAAAGTTGTAGGTTATACAACTACAGATGGTACTTATATCGGTGATTACTTAGTGGAAACGGGAGATAATACCGGTCCCCAAAGCGCTCAGTTAATTTTGCAAGACGCAACTGTAGAAGTAGCAGTGCTGGAAACGGCTCGCGGCGGTCTTCTCCGTTCAGGGCTGGGTTTTGAAGCTGCAAATGTAGGTGTGGTATTAAATGTTGCCGCCGATCATTTAGGCATCGGCGACATTGATACTATTGACCAATTGGCAAATCTTAAGTGTGTGGTTGCCGAATCTGTGTATCCTGATGGCTATGCAGTACTGAACGCCGATGATGCGCGAGTTGCGGCAATGGCAGAAAAAACCAAAGCGAATATTGCTTACTTCACCATGAACCCGGATTCGGATCTGGTGCAGAAGCACATCCAAAAGGGTGGAGTTGCAGCAGTGTATGAAAATGGCTATTTGTCAATAGTCAAAGGCGATTGGACGCACCGCATCGAAAGGGCAGAAAATATACCTTTGACAATGGGCGGACGTGCGCCGTTTATGATTGCTAATGCTTTAGCAGCTTGTTTGGCGGCGTTTGTGCAAAATGTGACAATTGAACAGATTCGTGCTGGGTTAAAAACCTTCCGCGCTTCTGAGAGTCAAACTCCAGGACGAATGAATTTGTTTAATTTGGGGAATCACCACGCTTTGGTCGATTATGCCCATAACGCGGCTAGTTATGAAGCTGTGGGTTCATTTGTCCGCAACTGGAGTACAGGACAGCGAATTGGTGTAATTGGTGGACCAGGCGATCGCCGTGACGAAGACTTTGTTACTTTAGGTAAACTGTCAGCAGATATTTTTGACTACATCATCGTCAAAGAAGATGATGACACAAGGGGGCGTCCACGAGGTTCAGCTGCGAGTTTGATTACCCAAGGCATCATCCAAGTTAAGCCTAATTGCCGCTATGAAGTCGTTATGGACGAAACGCAAGCAATTAACAAAGCTTTAGATACGGCTCCAGATAAGAGTCTGGTGGTGATTCTACCAGAAAGTGTCACCCGCGCTATTAAGTTAATTAAACTGCGTGGTCTAGTTAAAGAGGAGTTGCATCAACCAAATACTACAACTAATCTTGTAGATTCCCAAATCTCTGTGTTAAATAAGCTGTTATGACGTGCGAAGTCGGTCAAAGAGTCAATATAGCGGTTTTCAGTTGGGTGCAATACAGAACCTCACCCCGTCCGTTCCGGACACCCCTCTCCTTAATAAGGAGAGGGGAAGGGGGTGAGGTTTTTATGTACCTCACTCAACCGAGAACCGCTATAGTCAAAGAGTCCATAGTCAAAATATTGACTGTTGACTCTTAACTCCTAACTTTTTAAATCTTCTTTTTCTTCCGGACTATTTTCGTCACTGGGATTTTTCATTTCCTCTTTAAACCCCCTGAGGGTTTTGCCCAGTGCGCTTCCTAGTTCCGGAATTTTTTTTGGTCCAAAAATTAAAATAGCAACTATAGCGATTACAGCCACTTCCGTCCATCCTAGTCCAAACATAGGTGTCTCCTGTAAACTGAATAATTAATGAAAGGACTGAAGTCCTGACTACAATTCTCGCGTAATCGGTATATGTAACCAATCGCTTAATTCATGCGCTAGCCATTCGAGTTCAACTTCAGATTTGACAATACCATTATTAATACCTATTTCATACTTCTGGACTCCTGCCCAAATATCTAATTGCGCTGGCACTTGAAAGCGGTTTCCTTCCAAGTCTTTAGTAAAGTAGCTGGAAGTGTAAACCAACTTAGTAATATCTTGTGTTAGCGATGGACG
>CASBQA010000203.1 GCA_949127635.1 Nostocales cyanobacterium PMM_0069
ATCTTAAAAGGGCGGCTCATGAGTATGTAAACTTACCAAGTTTGCTTCTCTCTATTATATGCAGCTTCATATTAAATTGGTATAACCACTAACAACTAACAACCAACAAATAACTAATTTCAAAAAAAGCTTGACAAACAGACAGAGAATAAGCATAATTGGAAAAGTGCAATGTTGTGGGACTGTAGTTCAATTGGTTAGAGCACCGCCCTGTCACGGCGGAAGTTGCGGGTTCGAGCCCCGTCAGTCCCGTTAAATAAATAAGTTTGGATTGAATCCAAAATCTAAGCTACATTAATCATGCTTTAGTGAAGAGAGAATCTGCTGTGACTGTCAGAGTGCGTATTGCTCCAAGTCCAACTGGGAATTTGCATATTGGTACGGCGAGAACCGCTGTATTTAACTGGTTATTTGCCCGTCACCAAGGCGGCAAATTTATTTTGAGAATTGAAGATACAGATATCGAGCGATCGCGTCCCGAATATACTGAAAATATCCTAGAGGGACTGCGCTGGTTAGGACTAACTTGGGATGAAGGACCATTTTTCCAATCCCAACGGCTGGATATCTACAAACAAGCAGTAAAAAGCCTCCTAGATAAACAGTTGGCTTATCGCTGCTACACCACCTCCGAAGAACTAGAGGCTTTGCGAGAGGCTCAAAAAGCCAGAAACGAGGCTCCCCGCTACGACAACCGTCATCGCAACCTCACCCCTTCTCAACAAGCAGCTTTTGAGGCAGAAGGGCGTAGCTTTGTGATTCGCTTCAAAATTGAAGACAACCGGGAAATTGTTTGGAATGACCTGGTACGGGGAAACATGAGTTGGCAAGGCAGCGATTTGGGCGGTGATATGGTCATCGCTCGTGCCGCAGAAGATGGAATTGGTCAGCCACTGTACAATTTTGCGGTTGTAGTTGATGACATGGATATGCAAATCAGCCACGTCATTAGAGGAGAAGACCACATTGCCAACACAGCCAAACAAATTCTGCTTTATGAAGCCTTTGGCGCAAAAATTCCAGAATTTGCCCACACACCCCTAATTTTGAACATTGATGGGCGCAAGCTTTCCAAACGGGACGGTGTTACCTCCATCTTTGACTTCAAGCAAATGGGCTTCACCCCCGAAGGTTTAGTCAATTACATGACCTTGTTGGGTTGGTCGGCTCCAGACTCAACGCAGGAAATATTCACCTTAGAAGAAGCTGCCAAGCAATTCGGCTTTGAGCGTGTGAATAAAGCAGGTGCGAAATTTGACTGGGCAAAACTCGATTGGTTGAACAGTCAGTATATCCACTCAATGCCAGTGGATAAATTGATAGATTTGATTATTCCTTATTGGGAGAAAGAAGGGTATAAATTTGACCAAGGACGAGAACGTTCTTGGTTAGAGCAGTTAGTTACTTTGATTCAGCCAAGCATGACTCGTTTGACGGATGCGGTAGCGATGAGCCAACTGTTTTTCACCCAAACAGTACCATTTAGCGATGAAGCAGTGGCTCAATTAAAGCAAGATGGTGTTGCTGCTGCATTACAGGGGATTATGGCTGCTGTAGATAATCAGCAACTGAGTGAATCTAGCGCCCAAGACATTATCAAACAGGTAGTTAAACAGCAAAATGTCAAGAAAGGTTTGGTAATGCGTAGTCTCCGTGCCGCTTTAACTGGTGATGTTCACGGTCCTGACTTAATTCAATCGTGGTTACTACTTAATCAGATTAATTTAGATCAGCCGCGCTTGACTGAGGCGATCGCAAAAAGTAATTAGCCATTAGTTGTAAAACCAAAACTGATTGTAAAGACGTTCCGTCCGGAACGTCTCTACGATTGATCGCATAATGGGGTGCAACTAGATAATTATTTTTTAGCGATCGCTATGCAGGGTAAAAGCTTGTGTTCTCCTGAAATTCAGTAGTCAATTCCTCGCGTCTTGGGAACTTGATGTGTAAAATTAGTGTCTTAAAAAACACTTAGAAAAATCCTGTAAACAAAATGCCGAAAACATTACTAAATAGAGGGATAAAATTATCGTTCACGATAGTTACGCTTTTAGTGGCATCAGCAATTAATACTGTTGCTTATGCTCAAGAAGTGCCACCACCCATATTTGGAGATATTCGTGTTGGCGGCAAGTTTTCCCCAGACCCCTTGGTAGTTCGAGGTATGAGTGGTGGTTCCATACCTGCCAGGAGAGTCGCTGGGAGAACAGAAACTGCAACGGGTCC
This sequence comes from Nostocales cyanobacterium PMM_0069, assembly GCA_949127635.1. Taxonomy (GTDB): domain Bacteria; phylum Cyanobacteriota; class Cyanobacteriia; order Cyanobacteriales; family Nostocaceae; genus Hassallia. Next base: position 2,227 of record CASBQA010000203.1, read on the forward strand.
CTGTACTGGGTTTGTGGATGAAGAACCAGATCATACCTTGGAGCTAATAAATAGATTCGACTACCTGAAGTTAGAAGTAGACAGTCCGGAAGATACTACACTGATTGTCATCGGACCTGGTGGCAGCTGGTGTAATGATGAGTTTGACGGCGAAAATCCCGGCATTGTTGGCGAATGGCTTCCTGGAATTTACAAAATTTGGATTGGTTCTTACCACAAAAACAGGTATCTCCCTTACACTCTAGAGATTACAGAAGCAAAATGAAAAAGAGGGGCTACGAGTGGTCAAATCCCCGACTTCTTGGAGAAACCGGGGATCTAGCAGCCCATCAAAATTAGTGTGTGTTCTTATCTATATTCATAGTGAGCACGAACCCATCTTCGACCCTGACGTGTTCTCTCCCAATGTCCAGGAATATACACCCGACGCTGCTGCCTACCTCGCGCAACGTATACTGGTCTGCCTTGAGATGCGTGAACACGAGGGTTGACGATGACCTCTAGTGCTGATGCCGATGTTGGTATGGAGGCAATAGCTAATGGTAGAGCAACTATTATGCCAGCGATAATCCGTTTCATCACGAAATCTCCTTTACTCAATTATTTTCGGTTGAGCCAGCAAACTTTTATCTGGCTTGATGTCTCATGCCTTAATCGTATAAATGGAAGCGAATGCACAGTAGTGAGTAAAGTAAGAAAACATACCGTTACTTTAGTGGTAATTTAGTATGTGACTAACGTCATGTTTGTTCAGTTACGAGTATATTTAACTAGATTATCAATTAGAGAAAATTCTCCATTCCCGACTTACCAGTTTCTTTTTTGGTGGATTGTATTAGAATTAAGTTAAATTTAATTAAGATTCTTAATGATGTTATGGATTTGCCGTAGCGCTTCAATAGCTCTATG
>CASBQA010000204.1 GCA_949127635.1 Nostocales cyanobacterium PMM_0069
AATCGAATTGTATCGGGTCACAATCGAATTGTATCGGGTCACAATCGAATTGCAGGGTGTTGCCAAGTTTAATTTGCTACAAATTAATCAAATACTGTACTTAGTATAATATTGTATAAACTCATGTCGAAAATTTATCACGAAAACTCTGCGTCACTCTGCGTTTACCTCTGCGCTCCTCTGCGTTAAAAAATGCGCTCGTTCTTATGCGATCGCTAATTTTTTAAGAGGATATTTGAAAAGTCTCAATTAATACAGCCTTGGCGATTGGAAATCGCGGCTACACAGACTTTACCCACCTCCGTGGGTTGGAAAGCCTTTATTTTGTCTTAGTCCGCCTAATCGCGGACAATGCCAGTATAGTAGCGAATTATATTCGCCCAAAATTTTTCAAATTACTTTGCGCTTGACTTTAAGTAAAATAGATAAGGAATCTCTATGAGTATCTATTGAGCATTAAAACATAGTATAAAATCATGCTCAAAATATCGGGTACTGCATTGAGGGTATTTGAGCATCTATTAATTAGGAATTCTTACTCAAAAGTATTGAAAATAGAAAATATGGGACTTAATTTAGTTTCAACTAGCTGGGAGAGTACTCCAACTCAAACAGTTGAACAAGATCGGATTATTGCCGCGATTGACTTAGGGACAAATTCTCTGCATATGGTAATTGTGCGGATTGAAGCAACATTACCAGCTTTTAGCATTATTGCTAGAGAAAAAGAAACTGTGAGATTGGGCGATCGCAATATTGATACTGGAGAACTTAAACCTGAGATAATGGAAAAAGCGATCGCTGCCTTGGGACGCTTTCAAGAAGTTGCGAAAACTCTCAATGCGGAAACAACCATTGCGGTAGCAACTAGCGCTGTGCGGGAAGCACCTAACGGTAAAGATTTTTTGCAAAGGATAGAATTTGAATTGAGTTTAAAGGTTGACTTGATTTCTGGTCAAGAAGAAGCGCGACGCATATACTTAGGTGTGCTGTCGGGGATGGAATTTAACAACCAGCCTCACATTATCATCGATATTGGCGGCGGTTCCACAGAAATAATTTTAGGCGATAGTCAAGAAGCGCGAGTTCTCACCAGTACTAAAGTAGGTGCCGTGCGACTAACGAGTGAGTTAATTACTACCGACCCCATAAGTAATGCCGAGTTTCAGTACTTGCAAGCTTATGCACGGGGTACATTGGAACGTTCTGTAGAAGAGGTGCAAGTGAACATCCAGATGGGAGAAACTCCCCGTTTGGTAGGAACTTCCGGCACAATTGAAACTTTAGCGCTAATCCATGCACGAGAAAAGTTAGGTTCTGTCCCGGCAACGCTCAACCTCTACGAGTTTAGTTTAAAAGATTTGCGCGAGTTGGTCAATCGCTTGCGAAAACTGAGTTACTCAGAACGAGCAGAGATTCCGGGAATGCCAGAGAGACGGTCAGAAGTGATACTTGCGGGAGCCGTAATATTACAGGAAGCAATGATTCTTTTGGGCGCTGAATCGGTGACAGTGTGCGAGCGATCGCTGCGGGAAGGTGTAATTGTAGACTGGATGTTGACCCACGGCTTAATTGAAGATAAACTGCGTTACCAAGGTTCGGTGAGGGAGCGGAGTGTTCTCAAACAAGGGAAAAAGTACAACGTTAACTTAGAACATAGCGATCGCGTTGCCGAATTTGCCCTGTCGTTATTTAACCAAACTCAAGATAAATTACACAATTGGGGTGCAGAAGAAAGAGAATTACTATGGGCAGCGGCAATACTACACAATTGCGGTCATTATGTCAACCATAGTGCCCACCACAAGCACTCTTACTATCTAATTCGCAATGGTGAGTTACTCGGTTATACAGAAACTGAGATCGAAATCATTGCTAATTTAGCCCGTTATCATCGCAAATCACCGCCGAAGAAAAAACACGAAAATTACGCTAATCTCCTACACAAAGAAGACAGGCAAATAGTCAGCAAATTGAGTGCTATGCTAAGATTAGCAGTTGCCCTTGATCGAAGACAAATTGGGGCGATCGCACGAGTGCAGTGTGAATACAATCTGGGTTCTCAAGAATTATATCTGCATATTTTTCCATCTCAACCTGATGACGACTGTGCCTTAGAACTCTGGAGTGTGGATTTAAAAAAAGATGTCTTGGAAGCCGAATTTGGGTTGAAATTAGTCGCTACCTTGGAAACCTCTGCTGTCGCAGTTAGCTAGATAAAAGTAGGGTGCGTTAACGTCGTGGAACGCACCCTAATAATAGGCTTGGTTTTTGTCCCCGCGACAGAGTATAATTCCTGCGTACCATGATTATCTGAGAAAACGCTGAGTTTGAACTGAACTTATTCTCAGCATAAACTCATGAAAATCATGATTTGCTTCTCAGATGAACTTCAGTAGCAGCTGAGATGCTTTAATAAGTCGAAGGATAACTCAAAAACGAGGAGTAACGAATGAAACTTACATCTATTCTTGCAACCGCTGCCCTAGTAGGTTTTTCCACATTTTCCGATGTTCCCTTACAGGTAATTAATCCTTCACTAGCTCAAGTATCAGCCCAACAGCCCAATGATGCCGCAGGTTCGACTGTTGACCAAAAGATTTCAATGATCCTCGCAAATAAGGGTAAACCTGAAAGTGCCCAAATGATGCGGGAATACTTTGCCAAAGAGCTTTCACCAATTGGTATTCAACCAGGTGGTGCAGGTATGGTAGTTAGCTTTTATAGCAAAAAGAGTAATGTAACGTTCTCTTATTGTTCAATGTTCGATGTAGTTGTAGCGGCGAAAAAAGGTAAAATAGCTAAGTTCCCACCTGCTGAAGTAAAGTAGGACACTTGCCAAGAAAAAAGATACCAGCCATCACATCCAGCTCCTCGACACACAACAAGCAATTAAATACACCGCTGGTATCTTTTAGACATAGAAATTGAAAAAGTAGAGACGCGACATGTCGCGTCTCTACAATGTTTCTGGATAACGCATATTTAAATTCGATCAATGTCTAATAAATACTTTGTTAGAATATCATTCATAGAAGGATATTATCTCCGCCTAATTAACACTAATAAAAATATCGCAATCGTCGTAGAGACGTTCCGTCAAAACGTCTTTAAAATATACAGCAGATTGCGTTGTTATTAAATACACGTAGAGACGTAGCAATGCTACATATCTACAATGATATGAAGTTATTCTAACTTTTGACTCATAACTCCTTTAACATGAATGGTGTAACATTTAAACTAATAATTAACTGATTTTTAACAGACTCGATCGCCAAAAATAAGAAATCATGAAAATGTCTAAAATTGGTGTTCAACGCTTAGAAAATCGAATCCCCAAGCCATTGGTTCGTCCCCAATGGGCATCTTTAGTAATGCTGGTTGCGATCGCTATATCTGCTGCAATAGCAGCGGGGTGGTTTGCAGGGGAAGGCGTTATCAGTCGTATTTTTGCTCATATTAACGACCTGCAAACTTCGCCACCAATGTGGCTGGAAGCGCCAATGGTAGCAGGAAAGTATCTGGTTGCCCCCACTATTATTTTACTAGCGATCGCGTTAGTAATTATGAAAATTTCCCCAGTACCTCGCCCTCGTTCGCGATTTATAGTGGCGGGAATTCTGTTGGTGTTGACTATCCGATATCTTGTTTGGCGATCGCTTTCCACTCTCAACCTGAGCAACCCTCTAAATGGTACCTTCAGTTTGGCTTTGTTTTTCTTAGAAATGCTGATGCTCACTAGTAATTTGATTCAGATTTTTTTGATGCTGAAGCATAAAGAGCATCCTTGGGAAGCAGACGAAAAAGCAGTTGCTGTAATTGAAGGCACTTTCACGCCCAGTGTAGATATTTTCGTACCAACTTACAATGAACCACTGTTTATTTTGCAGCGGACAATCATCGGTTGTCAAGCTCTGGACTACCCAAAGAAAAAAGTTTATTTGTTAGATGATACCAAACGTCCAGAAGTGCAAGCCCTGGCTTTAGAATTGGGTTGTGAGTATATGACGCGTTCTGATAATCGTCACGCCAAAGCCGGGAATTTGAATCACGCGATCGCTCGTACTGACGGAGATTTAATTGTCGTTTTTGATGCTGATTTTGTCCCCACGGAAAATTTTCTCACCCGCACAGTTGGCTTTTTCCAAGATGAACAAATTGGCTTGGTGCAAACTCCGCAAAGCTTCTACAACTTCGATCCCATTGCCAGCAATCTGGGGTTAGAGAACATTCTCATACCAGAAGAAGAAGTATTTTACCGCCAAATTCAACCGCTTCGCGATAGCGCAGGCAGTGTAACTTGCGCTGGTACTTCATTTGTGGTAAGACGAAGTGCATTAAAAACAGTTGGCGGTTTTGTTACCGACTCTCTCAGCGAAGATTACTTCACAGGCATTCGACTTTCGGCACAAGGCTATCGCTTAGTTTACTTAGATGAAAAATTGAGCGCAGGTTTGGCAGCTGATAACATGGCAGATCAAGCAACTCAACGTCTGCGTTGGGCACAAGGTACACTCCAAGCATTTTTTATTGAAGCGAATCCTCTCACCATTCGCGGATTGCGACCTTGGCAACGACTAGCGCACTTCAGCGGATTGCTACACTGGTTTTCGAGTATTTCCCTTGTCGGTTTTTTGATTGCACCTTTAGTTTATTCGTTTTTCGGAGCGATCCCCATTAAAGCAAATCCCTCAGAAATGCTGTATTACTTTTTGCCCTACTATGTGGTGCAATTCTCAGTATTTTCCTGGCTAAATTACCGCAGCAGTTCGGCATTATTGTCAAATATCTACTCAGCTGTACTGGCATTTCCCATTGCATTTACGGTAATTCAAGTCATGCTGAATCCGTTTTCTCGCGGTTTTAAGGTGACACCAAAAGGAACTGGAAGCGATCGCTTTTCTTTCAACTGGAAACTAGCCTTACCTTTAATTATATTATTTGTTGGCACGGCAGTCAGCTTATGGCGCAACTTGGGGATATTTCTCCTCAAAGGTGCTTGGCAGACAATGCCATTAGAAGCAGCCCAACAAGTTAAGGGACTCGGTTTAGGTTGGTTGTGGAGCATTTACAATCTAATTGTCCTTGCTATTGCCTTGTTGGTCTTGCTGGATATTCCCAAAACTGACCCCTACGCTTGGTTTGACCTACGTCGCACCGTGCGCTTAGATATAAAAAATCACACTGAAGAAAATATATCCCTGTGGGGGATAACTACAAAGATTTCCGAAATAGGAGCCGAAATTGCCTTAACACAAGCGGGTTTGCCGTCAATCAAGCCAGGAGAAATCTTACCCGTAACTTTGGAAATTATGGAGGCAAATTTAACCTTGCAAGGAATTGTTACGCAAACTAGCTTTCAAGAAGAATTTCCCACAGTTCGAGTCATGTTTGAACAAGTAAACTTGACTCAGCATCGTTCCTTAGTAAAAATGCTGTTCTGTCGTCCTGGTCAGTGGCGGCGCTCATTGGCACCCGGAGAGTTACAATCTTTATGGTTGCTATTTAAAATTTTGTTCAAACCAAGAGTGTTATTTGGTCGCAAAGCTAATACAAGTGCGATCGCAGTTGTGAAAGGCTGATGCGGGGAGCGGAATGCACACTTCCGTGAGAAAATGCTGAGTAGAAGCTAAGTTTTATTTCCAGATAAATTCAGATTAGTTTCACTACCAATTGGGATGCTTTGTTTAGTGGTAATTAGGACTTACGCAAGTGTCATATTTTTTTCGTAGAGGTTATCAAGAGTCAAAAGTCAAAAGTCAAAAAAATCTGGACTTTTGAACGCCACTTGCTTCATTTGGGGAAACCCCAAGACCGCAGTGGCTCCCCTTGACCCTTGACTCTTGACTCTCGAAGATCGATATATGTGCCAGTTACGTAAGTCCTAGTGATTTCCGAAAAGTACCGTAGTCTTTTAGAGGTATGATATGGAATTAAGAGATGTGATCTTGCTGCTGCATCCTGCGATCGCTGTAATTATCGTTTTTCCTTTAATCGGTATTGTTATCAACCGCGCTTTTCAAGTTCGTCAGCGACGCTTGGAAACTGCAACAGAGGGTAAGAGTAAAATTCCCCCCGTTGTCGGACAGGAACATGTTAAATTAGGACGCGCTTTGACAGCAGCGGTTGTCGGGATTGTTTTAATCGGGTTGGCTTTCGGTATATATGGCAATATCTTAGAAAAACAAGTTTGGACAAAAACACCAGTTAAAGTCATTTTAATTACGTTGTTTTTTGTCGCAGCGATCGCTTCATTAGCCTTACTTTATAAAGCAAGCGATAAGATGTGGCGGGGGATTTTTGCTACTCTGAGTGGGATAGCTATAGTAGTGCTTGGTTGTCAGGATGGTGTCTATCGTCAAACTAACCAATGGTATATTTCTCACTACTATTATGGTGTTACTGTCGCTTTGTTGATGATTTTCTCTCTCGCAATTTTGCCAGATATCTATAAAGATAAAACAAATCGCTGGCGGACAGTTCACATCACTTTAAATTCTATCGCGGCATTAATGTTTATCGCCCAAGGAATTACAGGATCGCTGGCATTACTGGAAGTTCCTTTGAGTTGGCAAGAATCCTATGTTAACAAGCTTTACGAGCAACAGTGCCAAATTAAACCCTGTACAATAATCCAAGCACCAAATATGCCTAAGAAGCCTTAGAAAGGGGACTGGGGACTGGGGATTAGGGATTGGGAAGATATGTATAAATACTCTTCAGTTAAGCCCCAAATCCTTGTGGAGACGTAGCACTGCTACGTCTCTACATGTGGATTCATCTGAATCCCCGAACAATAATCCTGTGTCCCCAGTCCCTAATCCCTTTTTCATAGTTGCTAAATCGGCATTTCGTCATGACAGCGGCTACAACGCCAGTATATTCCTTGCGATCGCATGTGACGAAGCAAAACACCTGAACAGCAACTGAAAGATGAAATAGCTGAGTTTCTGAAAGAGATTTTAGTTGAGACGGCGATTCTCTACAAGTTTAAAGTTGAGAGTCTTGAAGTTGTAGAAGATCATGTTCATGTTTTAGTATCTGCAACACCTCAACACACTAT
>CASBQA010000205.1 GCA_949127635.1 Nostocales cyanobacterium PMM_0069
AATTTGAACCGGATGCTCTTTGAGAATTTTGAAACAGTCTTCCAAGCGGTGAGAGGTGTGCTGAATGCTACTCAGACCAAGCATCGCTGCTCCTCCTTTGATAGAGTGAGCTGCCCGAAAAACTTCGTTAATCATTTCCGGGTCGTTCAGGGTACTCTGGAGATTTAACAACCCCTGCTCAATCGTATTCAGGTGGTCTCTTGCTTCTTCAATAAAGTAACCTAAAATGCGCTGTTGTTGTTCCGGCAGCATAATTTTTTAGTCAATGGTCAATAGTCGAGAGTCAATGGTCAATCGTCAATGGTCAATGGTCGAGAGTCAATAGTCAAGAGTCAATATTTCGACTTTGGACTATTGACAAATTACCTTGTTTCCATCGTTTCCACTCGGAAACGTTCAACGGAGGAGATTAAATCGCGGGATACACCTACCAAGTGTTGTAAAGCACCAGAAACTCTCTGTGCTTCTTGGGAGGTTTCTTGCGCTGTGAGTTCCACGGACTGCATTACATGAGCCACAGCGCGAGATGTTTCCGTTTGTTCTACAGTGTCAGTAGTGATAGAACGTACAAGAATATCAATGCGATTTGCGACTTGAATGATATTTTCAAGCGATCGCTTGGCTTCTTCTGCTAATTTTGTACCTTGAATAACCTGTTGTGTGCCTTCTTCCATTGCCGTCATTACAGAACTAGTTTCGCTCTGAATTTGCCGGACAATTTCTTCAATTTCTTTCAAAGATTTAGCCGATCTATCTGCAAGCTGACGCACTTCATCAGCAACAATCGCAAATCCTCTTCCAGCTTCTCCGGCTCGCGCTGCTTCAATACTAGCATTCAGCGCTAACAGATTGGTTCTAGAGGCAATTTGCGAAATCAACGCCACAATTTTAGAAATTTCTTGGGAAGATTCCGCCAACCGCTTGACTTTTCGAGTAGTTTCTGCAACAGTTTCGCGAATTTCTAAAATCCCCGCCACGGTGTTTTCTACCGCTTCCCCACCTTTAAGGGCAAAAGCGCTAGCTTCACGAGTGACTGTTTCCGCTTCTCGCGCAGCTTCCGCTACCCGCTGAATCGAATCTGTCATCACCTGCACTGAATTTAAAGTGACTGCCAACTCCTCAGCTTGGTGCAAAGCATCACTAGATAATGCTCTAGCAAAAGTTTCTGAATTGGTTGCTCCTTTTGTCACTTCCCGCGCTGCCACTTTCACCTGTTGGACGATATCCCGCAAATTTTGAATTGTTAAGTTAAAAGCGTCCGCAACTGCTCCCAAGACATCAGCCGTCACCTCAGCTTGCACCGTCAAATCTCCCCTCGCAGCTCCTTCCACATCGTCCAACAACCGAATCACTTGGCGTTGGAGATTTTCTTTTGCTTCTTCTTGTTCATCAGCCTTGCGTTGAGCTTCATTTGTGGTCGTGAAAATTACCCTCGCCATTTCGTTGAAGCCAGCAGCTAACTGTCCTAATTGATCTTCAGAATACACCGTAGCTTGGGCATTGAAATTTCCTTGACGCACCGCATCAAACTGAGTTTGCAGATCCTTGGTTGTGCGGCGAATTTGTTTGAGTGTGAGATTTCCCATAAAGCCAGCGGTACCAAAACTAGCAAATCCGGCAGCTAGAGCCATTACCCAGCCTGTATTTCGCACTCCTTCGCGTTGTTGCGGGGCAGACAAATTAGCCGCGCTAAAACTAACTACAGCCACAACTACAGCCGAAACAATACCGACAGTCCCAGCAATGATCCATTGTTTTTGTTCCAAGGGAGCATTTTCTAATGGTGCTAATAACCCTTGCTCGACATTAACAACAGGCTCGATTTTCGAGACATCTGTTTGGGTAAAGATGGGGACTGCTTCTTGCGAACCAGTCATGCTGAAGAGTTCGGAATCGCGATCGCTTGTTTCCGCAATTTGCGGAACTTGCGAAACTTTTTTGTGTATTTTACTACTGGTTTCCAATGAACCAGAAGGTGTTGACATTTCCCCGAAATTAGAACTTCCTCCTGTGAGATCAAAACCAGGAATGTTTCCTAAATCGTCAAAGGCATCAAAGTCGTCTAAAAAGTCGATGTTGTTGTTTTTGGAAGTATTTGCACTAATTACACTGTTTGTATTTTCCTCATCTATTAACCCATCTGAGCCAAAGGCAGACTCAAAAGCCTCAAAGTCAAAACTATCCTCATCATCTAACCCGTTTTGCTTTTTGTCAGTTGAGTCTAAATATTCAGACTTTTCCTCTAAAGCAAAATTACCATTTAACGATGAAGTTTTGAAATTAGTTTCTGGACTGCTGTATACCGAATTATTTGTTGGTTTTGATCCATTTTTGCTAAAAATGTCGCTCATAAATAAAGTTTCGTCTTCAACATTATTTAGTTGAGACTGAAACTCTTCACTAATTAATCCTTGGCTATTTTCAACCATCAAAAAATCAGCAGGTTTTTCTAAACTATTGTCTGTTGATGGTACAAACTCTTCAAAAGGCGAACCGCTATCGCTATTGCTGTTAATTGGGGAATTTTTCTGAGTATAATTTGCGCCACCTCCTAGCTCTTGACTAGCTTGAGAGGTATTTTCTGGCAAGAAAGCTGGCAAATCTAACTTTGATTGTTGTTCCTCCAAATTACTTGAATCTAATTCTGATTCTACATTCAAGGCAAAAGGATTATTGCCAGCAGGATCTGAAGATTCTAGTGACGTACCAAATACAGTACTGTCTTCGAGCATTTCAAATGGGCTACTAAAAGATACTTCTTCGATCGCGTCCACAGCTTGTGGATGCTCACTATAAGAGCTTAAATCAAAGTGATTATCTTCATTGCCTGCGCCCAAAGCTATAACTTCAGGCTCGCTAGAATTCATCCGCTCATCATCTACCTCGGCGATTTGTTCTTCTTGCTGTCGGTATTGATTGACATTTTCAAGACCATTACGAGCAAAAGTAATAATTTCTTCATCGTCACTTAACTGCAAAACTTTTTGGTATTCTGATGATGCCACGTCATATTGTTGCAAAACATAGTAAACGTGACCCCGCAACAAATGGCAGTTAGCGTCATCGGGTAAATTTTCTACCACAGAGTCAACTAAGGTGGCGGCAAGTTCATAGTTTTGTTGCGCGTATGCCGTACAAGCTTGTTTATAAATTTCTAAGTATTCGTCTATATTTGCTTCCATTTCCTGCCTCCCAATTTCATCCTGCCCACCGCGCACTCCGCAAAATAGCTATTTGATCTAGCAGTCGCAGACACTGATTTTTTTGAGCATCTAATAACCACTCTCCCCGCAAAAAGGGAGCCATAGCATCTGGCACGTTATTTGGTGCAATTAGATGCTGCACGTCAAGCCAGTCCATGCCACCAATTTGTTCTACTGCTAAACCAACTATTGTGTCTTGCTCTTCTATAGCAATCACCGGAATTTCTGCTTTGTCAGTATTTAACGGAGTTACTTCTCCTAAAAATTGACCCAAATCAGCCACCCAAATTACTCGACCTCGTAAATTTAGAGTACCCAAAAGTAAAGGAGAAGCATTAGGAATTGGAGTAATTCTATCGGGACTTAGTTCAATTACCTCGCGGATGCCTGTGGCTGGTAGTGCAAACTCCTGACGCAAGGGAATATAAAACCGTAAATGTAACTCACCTTCAGGACTTTCTACTTGAAATTCAGGACGGAAGTGGTCTTGACCGCTGCCTCCTAAAAAGTCCGGTAACTTAACCATGTTTTTTCCATCCTTATCCTCGCAGCAGTTGTTTGACTGTTCCTACCAACTCGGTTGGCTGAAACGGTTTAGCGATGTAGGCATCGGCGCCTTGTTTCATACCCCAGTAACGATCAAATTCTTCCCCTTTGGAAGAACACATGACTACAGGGACATTTTGGGTTTTTGGATCTGACTTTAGCCGACGACAAACTTCGTAGCCATTCATCCTGGGCATGACAATATCCAATACCACTAGATCGGGAGCTGTGGCTTGAATTGCTTCTAACGCTTCTAATCCGTCACTTGCGTGGGTGACTGTTAAGCCACTCGCTTTTAGGAGGTCTGTAATCATCTCCCTTTGTGCCACACTGTCTTCCACAATCAGAACTGTACTCATAAATGCCTAATTTACCTCCTGATGTAGACGTTTCCCTATCTGGAGCATTCCCTGAGTTAAGCGCAAGCATTTAGTGTATAAATTTATTCTATTTTTCACTAATGTACTAGATAATATCGTTTTAATGGAAATTGTCGGTTGTTGGTTGTTGGTTGTTAGTTGTTGGTTATTGGTTATTGGTTGTTGGTTGTTGGTTGTTGGTTGTTGGTTGTTGGTTGTTGGTTATTGGTAATAATTTTTCCTAGTCCCTAGTCCCTAGTCCCTAGTCCCCAGTCCCCAGTCCCTAGTC
>CASBQA010000206.1 GCA_949127635.1 Nostocales cyanobacterium PMM_0069
GTTGTAGGCACATACCTAGCGACAAGCACCTCAGCTAGTGATCCTACCAGCGTTTCTAGTGAACTGATCACTTTTAACAAAGATGGGAACTTTACTGCCACTGACTCAAATTCAGGTGGTGATCCGGATGCCACCAGCTTTTTCAGCCAAGCCTTTGGTCCAATACATGGCAGTTGGAAGTGTACAAGAAACCAGGAAATTATTGGTAAGGGATTTAATTTTAACTATCAAACACGCACCGGATTCCCACCCAGTATCAGTATCTCGACATATAAGTTAAGGTTTAATTCAAGAACTCAGACAGTAACGGGGGAAACCTCATTTGACGTTTACGATTTAAATAGCACTCCTCAAAACCCTATCCGGCTACCAAATATAGGAGGTCCATTCCAGTCTAACTACGTAGGTAATAGAATCACACCTGAGTAAACCTTTTACGCTCATCCACCCACCGATGAGCAGGATATAGGTGCAAAAAAAGCCTCCCCTATCGGTAATTGAAAACACCATTAACTTATAGGGGAGTCGGAGAGTGGTGCGATCGCCCTCCGTCTGTACAATATCAGAATAATTGGTTGCACCATTCTCAACAAGCCCAAAGAAACCAGGTTTCTTCATGAAAAATAAAGGTTTTGATGAAGACGCGTTCTAAGTTGATATAGTTTTGGTAGAATCCCAATAACTAAAGTTACTTGCTATTTCATTCCAAGCTAATTCTATGATGCCCGGTTTTGAAGAGCCGTTATCGATTCCCCAAGGGTTGAAAAGAGTAAACTTTTGAGTAGAGGAATTGTAACCTACCAGTACATAAGCATGATCGGCGACGATATTTGATGCAACTCCAGTTCCTAAAGTCGCTAGCCCAATTAATTGACCAGAATTAAACGCATTGACTATTGAGTTAAAGTCAAGAGCATTAAAACTATAAACGTTACGTCCGGTGATTTGGGAAAAAGCATCACTCGTATATCCACCATGACCAATACCGTTGTAAGAATTGGTATTATCTTGATAAATCCATCCAGATTCATTGAGTTGAGCATAAGCTTTTTCAGCAAGAGTTACCCATAATTCATTCGTAGAATTATTATAGTAATTCCCTTTATTTGCATAAGCTAAATACCCCGTATCAGTGGTTGGTAAATATCTGTCTACCGTCACATAGTCAGCCACCCCATTTTTCCAGAAACCCACGGAGAAAGTATTATCACCGTTATCAATAAACATATTTTCAATTGTGCTAGGTGAACGGAAAGCTGTTTCGGCTAAACCTGCCAAAAAGAAGCAGTCATTAATCACACCTTGTTTGATGTCTTGATAACTGATGCCATTTTGGAACAGAGAACCACTAGCATATTGATAAGTGTAGGGTGTTGTTGGGCGATCGCTACCATAAAACCACTTACTAATTAAGTTCTCCAACTGCACGTCACTACTACCAGCATCCAAGTTACCCAGTGTATTACTCTGATACTTTTGATTAGCAACATCACCATTAACAACTTTGTTAGCTAAAATGCGGACATATTCAGGAATTTTTAAGTAAGAGGCATTGCTAACTAAAGTGCGAAGGTCTTTAACTTCTGTAGCATCAACTACACTGTTATCTTTAGCTTCATGCAAGATGCTAATAATATCGTTGCGGTCTAACACGTTATCTGCCAAACGTAGCCTTGTCGCTGCACGTATACCAGTATCTTGAATATTCTGGTCAAACCAATCCCCTACTTCCTGGGTAACTACAGGAGTCGGTTGCAAAATGCTAAAGCTTGTTTGATAAGTGTTGCTAGTAGCACCAGATTGATCGTAGGCTTTTGCCCATAACTGATATTTACCAGCAGTTAGATTACTTAAACTGTAGTTAAAGCTAGCACGGTTAATGTTGCTGTCAGCGCTGAACTGCTTTACATTGCTGATGATGTCCCAGTTTCCACCATCTTTTTGCAATCGGAAATCTACTTGCGCTAAGTCACTGACACCATTGCCATCAAATACTGTAGCATTAGTAAGTTTGACAGTTTCCCCTACTTGATAGCTGCTTTTATCAGTGCCAAATTGTAATAATTGCGGTGCTTCGTTGCCAGAAACGCTAAGTTTATAGCTAGTATTCGCACAACCTACTCGGTACACTCGGATGTAGTAATTACCCGTTTCTAGAGTTGTGCTGATAGATTCAGAATTGCGGCTATCACTATAAGAACCTTTAACTACGGTTCCATTTTTGTCTAACAGCTGCACATCTGCATTCCCTGATAGATCATTAAGGGCAAGATTAAAGCTACTACGACCACTTGGGTTAAAGGTGTAATAATCGTTTGGATCGCTTGTACCAACCCATTCAAAAATATTACTATTTTGCAAAGTAATATTTAAACTATTTGCTGTACTTAAACTATTGCCAACTGAATCAACTGGCATAAATATTTCTGCGTCCTATGCTCTTTGAGAAATTTACAAGACACACCCTGAAGTCTTTTTTGTAAAGCTTTTATAGCTTCGTCTCAAAACTAAGTTGATATGCGTAGTTCTATACTGCTGCTTTATCTACTAAAACAGCTATGATAAATTTACGTATTTTAAAATACAAAAATAAAAAAATATTTACGAGTAAATACTTAAATTATAGATAACTTATTTTATGTAATAAATTTCCATAAAATGTCTAATAAATCACGTAGGTTCTAGAGACGTTCCGCCGGAACGTCTCTAGGACGGTAGGTAGGTTTTTATTACTATTAATTAAACGGACATGATATTAGATATCTGGTAAAAATTAAATATGCGTTATTCAGAACCTTTACCAGACGTAGCAGTGCTACGTCACAATAATTCTTTTTCACTTTCGCGTGTCTATTGAAGTGAGATTTCACAGGTAGTTTTGATTTGATGAGGAGTTGCGATCGCACTCCATAGTGATGCGAACTACTAAAAAACTCTGCCGAAGAGTGAAGATTAAGGCAGAGCATATAGCAAGGCATTTAGATGGGAAAATGTAGACACACCTAAGCTAAAAACGACTTCCTTAAAGGTAGGGAAGGAGTTAAGCAAAACCTCTGTCAAGAGCTTCTGCTCGTCGCACAGCAGCATCGGCATTAACTAGTCCGGAGCCATAAACCGTGTCATAGCCGGCTGCACCCAAATCATAGGCTGTTTCTGACAAAATAGACTTAATTTGTCCAGCAGTGAGATTTGGATTAACACTCCACACCAAAGAAGCTATCCCTGTAACAACGGCTGTTGATGCTGATGTTCCATTAAAATAGTCATAGTAGCCGAACTGATAGGTTGCAGATGCATCAGCACGAGTAGCAGATGTGGCAACAAATTCAGATGGAGCCGTTAAAGTTAAACCAAGTCCAGTGTTAGAACCCCACCAACCTGCATAGGAGATGCGCTGTCCTGGTGTAGTTGGATTGCCATACCAATCTTGAGTTCCGAAAGAAGAACCCACTGCAACGACGTTGGTCTGAGTTTGCGCTAATGACGCGGGACTAGCAATTGTATTTTGGTCTTGATTGCCAGATGCAATTACAAATAAGACTTTATCTTTGTTATCGGCAACCAGTTTCTCAAATGCAGGTGAGCTACCACCAGACAAGCTGAGGTTTATAACCAACTTGCGATCTCCAGCCCCATTAATAAGTGCCTGTGTAGCTTGAACTAAATCATAATCTCCTAAGTCACCACCTACTACATCGATCATCTCAACAGGAGAATTCCAGTTAATACCAGCTATCCCGACACCATTGTTACTAGCAGCAGCAATGGTTCCTTCCACACGAGTACCGTGGGAGAAAGTTGCCGATTCATCGAAGTAGTTGTTAGCCACGAAGGTGGTAGAGCGTAGATCGGGGTGAATACCAGTATTATTGGCTCCCAACCCTGTATCTGCAATGCCAATTGCAACTCGATCATTTCCTTGAGTGAAACGCCACGCATCATTTACACCTGTTATATGCAAGTCCCACTGTTGATTAAACAAAGGATCGTTGGGTGTTACAGATAAGTTAATGGTTTGGTCTTGAAATTGAATGGTTTCGATACCCTGAAACAAAATTTCGCTACCGTCGCTAAGTGTTATGGCATCATATAAACGATTACCGTTGCCTGCGTTATAAACTACACCCCCCCTTAAGTTATCTGCATAGTTGGTTGTGACTGAAGTAGAAGCAAACTGCGATAAATTGAGCAAGTCTCGCGCTCCACTACCGTAGTCAACGTTGCCATTGCCAATGTAAATTGTTCGGCTGGAACCAGATTGATAATTAAAGGTATCTGCTCGGAGTGTTCCAGCAACAATGTTTGTGTTGTTAGCAGGAGATGTGGGTGCGATAATCGCAGCGTTAACATTAACAGAAGTCGAATTTATTGCTAAATCAGCAGAAGTAGAAATAATGGTGCTACTAGCATCATTAAACGGTGTTGCCCAGACAGTTAATTTATAGTTGGTTATTGCATTATCAACCGGATAAACCCGTATGTAATAACTGCCTGCACCCAAGATTTGATTAATTGATTCTGCTTGCTTACCACTATGAGTGGAAGCACTTAATACCTCCCCTTGGTCAAATTGACCATTATTGTTAGCATCGCGAATCAGCGCCACATCAGCATCTGCTTTTAACCCATCAAGCTGAAGATGAAAACTGCTACGACTGCTGAGGTTGAAGCTGTAGAAATCATTTAGGTCGATATTATCGACTCTATCTGTAAAACTTTGAGCATTACTATTAATATCAAGTTTTCTAGCTTTATCTAGACTGTTGCCTGCGTAATCCACTGGCATATTTTCGATCCGGTACAAGAGGTATATATCTTATGAAATTAGATAATGGCTTTCTTGTGTTTAAAAAAAAATCTTTTATGCATAAGTTAACAAAGAAAATATAAAAGTTTTACTTAACCTTTACGGTAATAAAAAAACCAAATGACTCTATTTAGGAATCTCCCGACTAGAAGTCCGGTAAGTATCAATGCAATAGACATTCACTGAATTTAATCCTATAAATGTCACTCTCGTAGGAGTATAATTAAGAGCGATCGCGCTCCCCTAAAGCCTTAGTACAGTTTTGCGTAAAAGCGTATTTAAATAGACATCGACTGCTATGCTTATGATGCGTTACCACAAAGCCAAGAGACGTAGCAGTGCTACGTCTCTACATTTATTTTTACGCCTATGTCCAATGTCTGGGGATGCGATCGCATTGCAGGGTGTTGCGAAATTTAATTTGCGATGAATTAATGAAATGCTGTACTTAGTATGGTTAAGCCGCGCCCA
>CASBQA010000207.1 GCA_949127635.1 Nostocales cyanobacterium PMM_0069
ATTACTACGATTTTCTGGCTAGTCTCCGCTTGATGGGTGGGCAAATTATTGCCATGAACTTGTCTCGTCCTTCCTTAGAAGAGTTCTTTATGCAACAAGTTAAAAAATAAAATTATTCGGTCATAATAGAGCAACTACGTCTATTTGAAAATATCGTTATCTGGGCTACGTTATCTTAGTATATAATCAATAAAATTAAGTTTGATCATTGCCTAAGTTGTATTTATTCCTGATCTAAGATTTGACGAGTAAAACTTTAAGTTAACTTCACCAAAAATTCAAATCCAATCAACAATTTAAGTCCGGAAAATGATACTTTTTTATGAAAATAAGAATGTTAGGGAACTTGAGTACTTACGTATAGTCAAGAAAAAAATGTTAAGACAGCACTTTATTCATGGTGGTATCAGCTAAGTATGCTTAATACAGGTATGTTGAAATTCCTCATCCAGTCAGTTACAGGTATGGTGTTGTTAATGGGTGTCACTATGGCTTTGCCCCCTGCTAGCCAAGCCCAAAAACAACCCAGAGCAGCTACCACACAACTTGACACAAATTACACCTTGGGAGGAGGCGATCGCATCCGGGTTAACGTGTTTGAAGTGCCAGAATATACGGGCGAGTACCAAATACCTCCTGGTGGCGCGATTAACCTACCTTTAATTGGCAGCGTCCCCGTTCAAGGGCTAACAACCGAAGAGGCAGCTTACGACATCGCCAAAAGATACGCTCGCTTTCTCAAACGTCCCCTAATCTCAGTCAATCTTTTATCACCTCGTCCGATTAACGTTGTAGTTGCAGGAGAAGTGTCACGTCCCGGTGCTTACTCTCTCAGCTTGCAAGGAGGCGCAGGTAACGATCCTGGGGTGCAATATCCAACCGTATTAGCTGCAATTACAACGGCACAGGGGACACTCAGTAATGCGGACATAACTCAAGTGCAATTACGGCGCAAGCTAGGACGCACCGGTCGAGAGCAAATAGTCACAATTAATTTGAAAGAACTCATCCGAACAGGCAGGATATCACAAGATATCACCTTGCGGGATGGAGATACGATTGTTGTGCCAACAGCAGCCAGACTCGACTTAGCAGAAGCACGCAATTTATCTGCCGCTAACTTTGCCGCTGATGCGACCAAACCCCGCACGGTAGCAGTGGTTGGTGAAGTCAATCGTCCGGGATCGTATCTTGTTACCCAAGGTGCCGATGGAGGAAACACAGGTGGTACAGGTGGTGGTGCAGGTATTAGCGGTCAGCCAACTGTTACCCGCGCACTTCAATTAGCTGGGGGAATTACACCACAAGCTGACATTCGCAATGTCAAAATTCGCCGACAGACAAGAGCCGGTGGGGAACAAATTATAGATATCAATCTTTGGCAACTATTGCAAAGTGGTGATGTCAATCAAGACACAATTCTCCAAGACGGAGATACGATTTTCTTCCCAACAGCAACAGAGATTAACGCAGCAGATGCAACGGTGTTAGCTAATACTACTTTGTCTCCGAATACTATTCAAGTGGGGGTAGTAGGCGAAGTTAAAAGACCAGGACCTGTAGAGATTAAGCCTAATAGCTCCTTAAATCAAGCGCTACTTGCTGCTGGTGGATTCAACGACGCTAGAGCTAGTAGTTCTGCTGTAGATTTGGTTCGCCTCAATCCTGATGGTACTGTCAGTAAACGTAAAGTCAAAGTCAATTTCGCTGCTGGAATTAATCCGCAAACTAATCCGATACTCCGCAATAATGATGTTGTGGTAGTCTATCGTTCAGGTCCAGCTAAGGTTGGTGATACTATTGGGACTGTGATCAATCCTTTGGCTGGTTTGGTAGGTACTTTCAGGGCTTTGCTTGGGTTCTAAAAAAAATTACATACTGGGGACGTCTGTCAAGCTTTATCGTCCCCAGTAAAGCGATCGGTGTAAAAGCGATCGCGCATTTTTTATTCAGGTAGGCACTCCTATGTAGAGACGTAGCAGTGCTACGTCTCTACATTCATTTTCACTCCTATGTCTAGTTGTTTGCGAATTACAATGCCCAATCTATTAATTAAACAATACAAACTTCTGAATATAAGCATTTTTTTGATTGCTGCCGCGTGAGAAAACAGCATTCAATAAAAGCTGCCAAGTCACAGGAGAAAGTACAGATAAATCAAGCATTTGCAGAACGGTTTTAATGTTTCTTTGTTTGAGTGCAACTATTGCCCAATGTAGTTTCAAATAATTCTTAATATCCGCAAGCGCAGGGATATTAGAGCGATGTTTTTCATCTACCAAGGCGTAAATTTTCTCTTTCATCAAAATATTTGTATCGAGTCGCTTTTGCAAAGAAAATTTTTGATTATAAGCACCTGCCCAAATGGTACGGTAAGCTAGGCACTGATTGAGGAAAATAGCATCACCAAACTGAGCAATGCGAATCCAGCAATCAATGTCATCGCAGTTAGCATCAAGTTTTGAGTCCCAAGCACCAACTTTCAGAAAAACGTCACGACGACAAGCTACTTGTACCGGGGTGCCAAAGGGCAAAAGCTCTAAAAGCATACCGTAATGAATATCAACTTGGGGAACATAAAAAGCTAATCCAGCACCTAGATTAGTTGTGCGGCTAAGATGCTCTTCATTTTTATCAACTTGAGCAGCTATACAAGAGCAGATGACAGCTTGAGAATTGTTTTGTGAGGATACCTCATTTAATTGGGCATGTTTAGCGATCGCTTTTGTCATTTCTGCCAAACAATTCGCTGCTAAGTAGTCGTCGTCATCCAAAAATTTAATCCAATCACCATTGGCTTTGGCAACTCCTGTATTTACCGACGCTGCATGACCTTTGTTAACTTCGTGACGATGATAAACAACTTGATTTCCCAAGCTTTTGACATAAGCTTCAGTGTCATCCGATGAACAATCATCAACAACAACCACTTCACACTCAATCGTTTGATTAAGAGCAGAGTCTATCGCTCGTCGCAGCAAGTCTAAACGATTATAGGTGGTGATGACGACACTAAATTTCATAAACCTCACACTTAAAGTATAATTATCTTAATTTTTCATCGCCATCAAAGTACATTCCCAAACTAAGCGCGGTTGAGCGTAACAAAGTAGATATTTACGCGCTTTTTCTAACTGGTTAATAATACTTGGTTGATGCGATCGCCGCCAATACAACTGCTGCAAATAATCGATTAACCACAGTTGAGCTTCTGTATCTAAATCATCAATCTCTTTCGCCAATTGTAAAGCATCGCGGTAAGTTTTCGGAGCTGTTGTCAAAGCTTCGAGTAATTTATTAGGGATAACTTGCAATTGCTCAAAAGATGCGATCGCTTCCCCCGGACTCCCAGATGCTATACTTAACACCGCCTCATGCTGTAAAATTTCCTCATGCCCTGCTTGCCTGAGAACCTGAGCCAAAGACATTGCATCCAAACGATAAAAAGGAATGCGTTGACAGCGTGAAACTAAAGTTGGCAACACAGACTCAACTGAAGGTGCAATTAAAATCAGCGTCGCTTGTCCTGGTTCTTCCAAAGTCTTTAGCAAAGCGTTTGCCGCAGCTTCCGCCATTGTTTCTGCTTGTTCTAAAACTACCACATTTGTCGGTGCAAGTATCGGCGGACGGCTAAGAAATTGCGTAACTTCCCGAATTTGCTCTAACCTAATTATAGGCGGCGCTTTACGCTTCAGTTTTTTCTCTGCGGCTTCTTGTGGTGTTAATCGTTGTCCTTGATACTGGTAAGTTGGCTGTACCCATAACAAATCTGGATGATTTTCTTGACGCAAACGGTTCGTTTCTACAGAATGAGAAAACAGCAATTGTGCAAAGCATCGTGCTGCTAAACTGCGTCCCACACCCTCAGAACCGACAAATAAATAAGCCGGTGCAACTCGGTTTTGTTTCACAGCTTGAGTCAGTAATTCTACTGCTTGCTGTTGTCCTAGAAGTTGTGAAAAGAAGTCAATAGTCATGAGTCAATAGTCAATAGTCGTAGAGACGTTCCACTGGAACGTCTGTACAATAGTCAATAAAATTACAGATAATCCCAAATTTTCAAGCGATCGCTTAAAGTTGTTTGAATCATCTTTTGTACAGCTTCTTTATTCAAGCTAGCATCTATGCGGACAATTTTATCTTGGGATGCTTGCAATTGACTATATCCTTGTTGGACGCGACGATGAAAAGCGATCGCTTCAAGTTCAATTCTATCAGCAATATCGTTACTAGCGCGTTTGCGGCTTAGTCCCACTTCAATATCGACATCAAGCCACAAAGTTAAATCGCTTTCTAAACCACTTGTCGCGATCGCATTAAGCACATTTATTAAATTTATATCTAAACCGCGACCATAACCTTGATAAGCAATAGTCGAATCAGTATAGCGATCGCACAAGATAATATTACCTTTTTCTAAATTCGGTTTTAATTCTTCTTCAACATGTTGCGATCGGTCAGCAGCATACAATAATAATTCTGTTGTATCTGCTATTTTCTTATTCTCTACTTCTAACAACAAGCGTCGCAAATCCAAACCTAAAGGAGTTCCCCCAGGTTCACGAGTCACCACAACTGAAACACCTAGACTTTTCAACCACTCTTGACAAAGTTGGATTTGGCTAGTTTTGCCGCAACCTTCTACCCCTTCAAATACGATTAATTTACCATTCATGCTTTGAGAATTTCATTTGAGGATGAGTTTTGCAGATTTCAGCTTTTGATATAATTAAACAAGTTTATCGTCATTTTCTGGTTCTACGTCAGGAACTTTCTTTAAAACTTGTTGAAACTTTTCCCAACTACCGCGTAATCCCTTCTCTTCTAAATAATCTTTGGTCGTCCATGCTGAGACTTGTGCAGATAAAGCAATTGCTACAAGTTGTTCAATTGGCACATTTTCTTTAGTGGCTAAGGCTTTTATTTGTTTGTACAAAGATTCAGGAATTTGTACGTTTAAGTTAGTCATTCTATTTCCCCCTGTCCCCCTCTCCCACTCCC
>CASBQA010000208.1 GCA_949127635.1 Nostocales cyanobacterium PMM_0069
AACTTTGCTAACTCTCTTTGGGAGTTAGCAAAGTTGACAGGTAAAAGCCAAAGTTGGATTCGAGATATCGAAAATGGTCGCTTAAAAGCCAAGTCAGAAGACCAAGCGGTGTTAAGGAAAGTGTTGAATATGGGGTAATAGCTGTGTAGATATGGGATAAGCACGCATCTCTACACAGTTATTAAATAGACATCCGCTAAGACGTAGCATTCCTACGTCTCTTAGGATCGGGCAACGCATAATTAATTTATACCAGATGTAATTATGCGATCGCTTGCAGGATTCTGTTGTAGAAACCTTTAAATGCTTATAAGCGAATCTTTTCTAAATCTACAGGTGAACACCTTCTAGCATCATCACAAGTCCAAACTACCGCTGTGCCACTTGGTTGGACTTGAAACAAAAAATTATCCGGACTATAGGTGCGATGTCGTCTTTTAGTCCCAGCGTAGACAGGATTAGATCCTAATAAAATTAATCCACTAGCGGAAGATTTTAGTTGCATTGTTTGATCTACAACATCAGTCTTGCCTGCCTCGGCATTGAAATATTGGGTTCTCATTGCTCCTTTATACCCATCCATTACCAAAACGCTCTCATAAATAATTCCACTAATGCTGTAGCTGAGTTTCCAAGCTCCGTAAACCGGAGAACTCGCGTCTGTAACTTGGGCAATAATATATGATGAAGGCTCTTGAGTTGCTGATGGAGATTTAGCATCTGCGGACTTCATGCCAAAAAATCCAACTTGCATTGCTACAAGTCCAATCGCAACAGTTTGTTTAAAATTCATACCTGATTTTTCTCCTGATTAATAGAACTTATCAGCTACAATTTATAAATTCGTTTGTAACGAATTCATTCTCTTGTTTGCAGTACTATTACTGCCAAACTTAACTGGATTTATCGCTTATCTTAAGCTTCAATCCCTAGTTATCTATAATCTACAAATGCTATATGTAATATTTCGGATTTAATCCGTAAGTAAATTAACTTAAAGCAAAAACATACTTAAGCCGCAGCCAGTGTATAATATCAAGGTCGGCAAATTACTTATAATGTAAAGACGTTCCGGCGGAACGTCTCTACGACGATTGCAATGTTTTTATTACTATTAATTATCCGGACATGATATAATATAAAGCTCGGCAAATTGGCTAGAAAAAAATACCCCACTTTGGCGTAGGTGGGGTTATACATTACGTGTTGTAGACGAAATATTATTTAAGCGATCACTAATTCCTCCTGCAAATCGGCGATCGCAACATTACCCAATTTCAAGAAAGCGATCGCTTTCTTGAAATCTATGGAGATTCAGTAATCTGCTGTTGTAGTTGTTGCACCTGGTCAATCGACAAGCCTGTAGCAGAAGCAATAATGTTGATTGTTACTCCTTGACGCAAAAGATTAATAGCAATCTCTCGCTGTTTTCTTGCTTCTGTCTCTTCTTGAATAGAACGATAAATCACAGATTCCTGCATGATGTCCCTCCGCAATAAGCGATAAATAACATCTTCTTCGACTAATACTTATTACACAGTCACCTTTAACCACCCAAAAATATCACCTACCGTCAACTGTAACCCCTGGCAGAAATCTGGCACCGGCAAAACATCATCAATTTCCTCAAAAGGTAAAGGTTGTTGTCCCGCAGGATAAGCGGCAATGAATCGCTCATCAGGGTCAATTAACCAACCCATTTGAGTTCCGTGGTTGAGAGCGTGTAAGATTTTTTTTATAACTTTTGTATGGCTTTGTTCTGGGGAAAGAATTTCGATTATCCAGTCAGGTGCTTTGGCAAATGTATTGGCAATATCACCATTTTCGTCTACAGGAAGCCTTGCCCAAGAGAATACAGCAACATCGGGAACTATAGAACGTCCTCCAAAAGTGCAACGCAATTCTGGAAAAGCCCAACCCATTTTTTGTACTTTGACAACAGAATTGATTGTGGGACAGAGTTCTCCTTGAATAGTGCTATGTTTTCCTTGAGGCATGGGTTTTTGAATGATTTGACCCTCGATGTACTCTAAGCTTGGCTTAGTTTCTGATAGTGCGAGAAATTCTTCTAGGGTCAATATTTTATTTGATGCTTGTAACATTGTTATCCGGTTCTACCGCTTAATGCATGATGAATAATGAGTAGAGGTGATGAGCAATTTGGTTACAATTTTTTACCCTTCTGGGCAGAACAAGTTATTTGTTTGTAGACGAAACATTATTTAAGCGATCGCGAATTGCCGTTAGTTGTTCTTGATTATTGACTGGCGATCGCGGTGCTGGTAATTCTGTATTGGGCCAATTGGCTAAATCATTACACGGACATAACTCAGGTGGCATTCCCAAGCTTCGCACAGGTACTGGCATCCTACAGCGACCACAGTTACTTATTTCCCAACTCGGTGTCAGCAACTGTGCGATCGTTTCTTGCGTACCTTCTAAGTAACAGTCACCTAAATCTGGTGAGATAATTTGCTGCCATGTCGTTTCAAATTCGTCACTATAGCGATCGCCTTGAATGACTGGTTGCGGCAACAGACTTGCCGAACCATTATTTGTCATCACCTTTTTGCCTAACTGAAACCAGTAGGCGAGGTATTGTTTTACTTCCTGTTGGGTTGCCATACCACAATATTACAGCAATTTTCACTACTTGAGGTCGCTTCCATGCAGCTTTGATTTATGCGCGATCGCGCATAAATCAAAGATAAAGTGTGAGTTATGAACGCTTTGCAGCGTATGAGTTCGCGGAGCGTCTAGTGCTACTGAGAATGAGAAGGATGAAATATCCCATAAATATAAACGTGCGTTTGCAAATGCGGGGTGGGGTTCTTTATTTTTGATTTATGCAAGAAGTCTACTTATCTCCCTCGCTAATAGGCAGCGAGACCTATCGCCCCAGCGTTGCTCGGCAGACCACCCACAGATCCAAGGGAAGTCAATGAGCCGTCGTTGCTGATCTGGTAAGCACCTATTGTGCCGTTGCCGCTGTTGAGTACATAGAGAAAGCTCTTGCCATCTTCATACCCAATTGCCAGATCATTCGGGCTGTTAGCCTGTGCAGCAACCGATGCAAGCAAGGTAAGACTGCCATCACTGCCAATGCGATAGGACGAAATATTGCTCGTCGCGTTATTGGCGATGTAGGCATATTCACCTGAGGGAGCGATCGCTATCCAGCAGGAGGTACCCTGACCATTCGGCAAACTCCGAGTGATCGGTGTTAGCTCACCATCGTCACCAATCTCAAATGATGAGACTGCACTGGCAGGGGAAGCAGGAATTGTTGAAGTCGCACCGAAAGGCTCAGTCACCACAAGATAACTTTTCGACGAGTCATACATCTTAGTAAAAGCAAACCCAAATGGAGTAGGTTGGAATGTATTGCCAATTTGAGTCAGCCTCGGTGATCTTGGTCTGCCATTGGAGGAAAGTGGGAAAACGTAAATCGTATTTGTTCCCTTGACCGTCACTACCAGCTTCTCGTGATTGGGTGTGAACCGAATCTGAGCCGGGGAGCGTGGGAATGCTGGTGGGTTCAGACCGCAGCGAAACTCTTCAGTGGAGAAGATGGCACTGCCTGGGTCACAGTTGAGGAAACTACCAGGACTCGTGCCTGGATTGATGGGCATTGTAGCGTTGGGGAACGGACGGATATTAGCAGAGTTTGAAACCCTGAAACCAGTAATGTTAGGACCAATACCACAGAATGGGTTGAGACCGGGTCCGCCGGCATTCAGCACATAGAGTAGGTTTCTATGTATAGTCAAACTATTTGGAAACAAGCCACCAGAAGGTATCCGGTCAACGAGGTCTAGTTGACCATTGCGATTAACTTGAAACGAAGAAATCGTTCCCTCCTGGCAGTCGCCCACATCTTGCCTATCAACTAGATCATTGCTGCGAGTTTCTGTATTAACGGCGAATAGACGACCAGATTGAAAGTCCAACAACAGACTACCCTGAGAACCTAACGAATCGGTCGGATCGAGTTGTATACCGCTACCCCCACCGCCTGTGGCAATCCTCTGAGTGAAGTTCAATTTCCCGTTACTGGCACGATGATAGACAATGATCTCATTTTTGCCCAAAGCGTTTGTCATGGCGTACACTGCTCCGTCTGCACGGGCTGACCTTGGGGCGACTAATCCTCCGGCAAGCAGACAAACTAGTAGTCCTGACAACTTATGCAATTTGTGCAACATATTTTCTTATCCTTATAAATTACGCATTGTCAAAAAATTGATTTTTTATATTTAATAAAAAATCCTCACTTCAATGCAAATTCTCCAGGTAATAGGACAAAGCCATTACCTAGTTTGGCGACAACATCACTTCCACCTTCCTAATCGAAAAAGGTGGTTATGCAACAGTCTTAATGTCAATCAGTTCCTGACAGCTTTCACATCGGTGATGTATCAGGAAGTCCATAAGCTAAAGCAGATTTAACTTGCACATTAGACATAGGCGTGGAAACTATTTATGCGTGACCCAGAACCCCTAGAGACGTAGCATTGCTACGTCTCTACAACTCCACGCCTATGTCCATTGTTTATGGCAGCAGTATCGCAAAAACTGCTGACATCTGTGTTAACCAAATAAGTAACCCAACAGAATTAATTACATGCTGTTTATTTACTGGGCAATACTTTTAGCACAGAATTTGTGTAATCAATTGCGTCCGACTACTTAATTGAAATAATAGCCTATGGTGTTGCACAAACTATGAATGCTTTAATAATAAATATGAACTGACGAAAACAATGTCAATTGTCGGGTGCGCTTTAAGACGAACCTGACGCTGATTTTACATTTATTTACATAGGTGTAATTTTTCTCGTCGGCTTACTTAGATCAAAAGTTAGAGTTATTTATTAAGATTTTGGTGGTAACGGGATACCAAGAACGCATAGATTAAGAACATGACCACCTGTGACTAAATAAACAGCATCGGAAACTGTACCTAACTGGCGTATTAAAGATCCGAGGCGATCGCGAAAATTTCTCCCAACCGGATAAGCCGGCACCACACCCCAACCTGTTTCCTCCGCCACAAATATCATATCAGCCGCAACCAAATCCACCGTTTCTAATAATTCTGTAACCGTGTTTTCCCAAGTTGCATCCTCCTGAGAGAGTAGATTAGCTACCCAAGTTCCCAAAGAATCTACCAACAGGCAGATATTTGCTTGAGCATCCGCAAGAGTAGCAGATAATTCCGTCGGGACTTCCAGTGTTACCCAGTCTTCAAGACGGCGTTTTTGGTGTTGTGCAATGCGTTGATTCCACTCTGCATCCGCTGAGTTTTGCGTGGCAGTTGCAACGTAAACAACTGCTTTGCCTGACTGCATTGCCAGAGTTTCTGCCCATTCACTTTTACCAGATCGTGCAGGTCCAGTTACGAGGATGACTTTACCCAAAGCTTTTTCCTTAGTATCTTTAATTAAATAGGGTGGCAATTTCTTACCAGAATTTTTTCACTGCCAAAGTGGGATTTTTGGTACCAAATAACTTTTAACAGATAAAATTAGCACCAGCATCAAAAGGAAGAGGGGAAAAGGGTTTTTGCGACCTTCCCCCTTCCCATTAAGACACTTCTCAATCATTAGAACACCACTGGGGACAGGATAAGTCAGGTAATTTTTTATGAAAGCAGGCTTAAAACGCATTGAGGCAACTCTACACGATTTGGGAACTAACGGCACTGCCTCCGCTGAAGCTAGTTCTACAAAGCAGTCTTTCTCTTTTCGGATCAGCGTTGGAAATAACGAAGCTACAGCAGATGCTGTTTCATCAAAAGAAGATGTGACTGAAGCAGACGCACCTGAGTTTGACACAGAATTTGAGAGTCAATACAATCACAATAACTCTGTGCAAACCTTTCCCACACAAGACAGCGATGGCAGATCGCCGGCACTACCCAAGTTCAAAACTCCCAGTTTCACAAGCCATCGCAACGCAGCTAATCCAGCATTAGCACTTAATTTATTGCAAGAAATTCAGGAAAGCGTTTCGCTTTGGCAAAAAGAGTTGCAAAAAATTGTCAAACAAATTCAAGATGTTTATATAGAAGGTCCCATTGTCAATGGCTGGTTGGAGTCTGTGTCACGAGAAAGCGAACCGGGGGGAACCGCAACCCTGCGTCATGCGGAAGTCGATCGCCTGATGGATTATGTAGAAGAAATTTGCGCGGCTCAAGAAAATATATCTTATCAATCAGCGCGTACAGGCTATCGACTTTGCGGTTTAGATTCCTCCGGTCAGGTTTGGTCGCGTCCCTGTCCAGCCGATCAAGTGCCGAATGTCAGTATGGCGATCGCTCGTTACCAAAAGTTACGCCAACTACTAGGACGCAAGCAATACCTAGAAACTAGGCTTAGTCAACTGGCGGAAACTCTAGTAGTTTTACACAGCCATATTCAACAAACATGAATTTTTAAGGATTATTTCCGAAAAAACTCGGTTGGTGAGTCAGGAATTTTTGGTATAGATTTAGCGGTAAGGAGACAAGAGGACAAGAAGACACGGGGATAAGGGGACAGAAAAATCACTCTTGACTTTTGACCCTTGACTTTTGACTCTTGACTCTTCACAAATCCAAAATCAACTTTATGCCAGATCCGCTAATCTCCGCCATTATCTGTACTCACAATCGAGAAACCTATTTAGGTGCTGCTATAGATAGCCTTTTGGCGCAAGAGTTTGCCGCTGACTTTGAGGTGGTGGTGGTCGATAATAACTCAAGCGATCGCACATCCGAAGTTGTAAAACAAAGGTTGTCAGATCCGCGTTTAAAGTACGTCTTTGAACCGGTTCTTGGTTTATCTGTCGCTCGCAACACTGGTGCCAAAGAATCTAGGGGGGAAATTATCGCTTATTTGGATGACGATGCGGTAGCGTGCGATCGCTGGTTGCAAATATTGTATTCTGCCTATGAAAATAACTGTAATTTAGCGATCGCTGGTGGCAAAGTCACTTTATTATGGCCCCCAGGAATCCAACAACCACGCTGGCTATCTCCCGGACTAGCTGCCAATTTGGGAGCATACGATTTAGGTGATAGCATCGTCTACATCCAGCAGCCTGGTTTAACTCCTAGAGGCTTAAATTACTCGATCCGCCGCAGTTTCCTCAACGAAATTGGCGGTTTTGACCCTCATCTCGGTCGAGTCGGCAAAAACCTATTATCTAATGAAGAACTGCAAATGACAGAACTTGCCCTTCAACGCGGTTGGCAAGTTGCTTATCTTCCTGATGCTCTAGTTGCCCACAATGTGGCTCCAGAACGTCTCAAACGCTCCTGGTTTTTAAACCGAGGCTGGTGGCAAGGTATTAGTGAGTGCTATCGAGAACAACTTGCTGGTAAAGCCGGTATCGGTCAATTGCAGCGCGGCAGCGAAAAGTTTTTACGAGGCTTGTATAAATCATTGCAACATTTAAGTGACCCAGCAGAACGCTTTGACAAACTTGTATATGCCTACGGTCAGATCGGTTACTTAAATGCCGCGATTCAGGGTCTTTTATCGTCTTCAAATAAGAAATAGAAATAATTACTTAATATGTCATCAAAAATACCAGTTTCCGTATTAATTCCTGCAAAAAACGAACAAATAAACCTACCCGCTTGCCTCGCTAGCGTCGCTGTTGCCGATGAAGTGTTTGTTGTAGATTCTCAAAGTACTGATAAGAGCCAGGAAATTATTAAAAGTTACGGTGCAAACCTCGTGCAGTTCCATTTTAATGGAGGCTGGCCCAAAAAGAAAAATTGGTCTTTAGAAAATCTATCTTTCCGTAATGAATGGGTGCTAATTGTCGATTGTGATGAGCGCAT
Source organism: Nostocales cyanobacterium PMM_0069 (assembly GCA_949127635.1). Classification (GTDB taxonomy): domain Bacteria; phylum Cyanobacteriota; class Cyanobacteriia; order Cyanobacteriales; family Nostocaceae; genus Hassallia. The sequence continues at coordinate 7,832 of CASBQA010000208.1, forward strand.
CACCCCGGAACTCTGGGATGAAATTGCTCAAGTAATTGAAGATGATGAACATGATGGTTATTACCTCAACCGCCGAGTATTTTTCTTAGGTAAATGGATTCGCCACGGTGGTAAATATCCTGATTGGAACCTGCGTTTATTTAAGCACGCCAAGGGTCGCTACGAAAATCTCAACACTGAGGATATTCCCAATACTGGTGACAACGAAGTCCACGAACATGTTATTTTAGGTGGGAAAGTCGGCTATCTGAAAAACGATATGCTTCATGAAGACTTCCGCGATTTGTTCCACTGGTTAGAAAGACATAATCGTTATTCCAACTGGGAAGCGCGTGTTTATTTGAATATTCTTACAGGTAAAAATGATAGCGGCACTATTGGTGCAAATTTATTTGGTGATGCAGTGCAACGCAAGCGCTTTTTGAAAAAAGTCTGGGTGCATCTGCCGTTTAAACCATTATTACGGTTTATTTTATTCTACATTATTCAGCGCGGCTTTTTGGATGGCAAAGCTGGATATATCTACGCCCGCTTGCTGAGTCAATATGAATACCAGATTGGAGTGAAGCTTTACGAATTGCGTAGTTGTGGCGGACAACTAAATACTACCAGCGTTCCCAAAATGGTGTCACCATCCCTCAAGCCGGAAATTCAACAAACGGCAATTTAAGAGACTGGGCATGGAAAAGACCAATTACCCATGCCCAATGCCCAATGCCCAATGCCCATTGCCCAATCTAAAATTTGATGTCTCAGTTAAATGTGACTAAACAACCGTCGGTAGTTGATGCAGAACCTTTTGTAGATTTACGCAAGTATGACCAATCCTGGTTTGATCGGGGTCGTCCGGGTTGGTATATTTTATTTTGGTGGTTTGTACAAGCGATCGCCTTTCCACTTACTCCTCAACCCCTCAGTAATCTGCGTTGCGCTATACTCCGCCTGTTTGGGGCAAAAGTCGGCAAGGGTGTATTAATTCGCCCTACTGCCCGTTTTACTTACCCCTGGAAAATCAGTATTGGCGATTATAGCTGGATTGGTGATGATGTTGTTTTATACAGTCTTGATGAAATTAACATTGGCTCGCACTGCGTAATTTCCCAGAGAAGTTATCTGTGTACTGGTACTCATGACATCAAAGATCCAGCCTTTGGACTGAAAACAGCAATTATCACTATTGGTAATGGAGTATGGGTAACAACAGATTGTTTTGTTGCCCCAGGAGTGACAATTGGTGCTAATGCCGTTATCGGTGCCCGTAGCAGTGTTTTAAGTGATATTCCAGCAGGTCAAGTTTGTTGGGGAAATCCCTGTCGTCCAAGGTATGCGCGGGAGAGAAAATAGCGATCGGTGTAGAAAATCTAGAGACGTAGCACTGCTAGGTCTCTACAAAGGTTTTGGGTAATGCACAGTTAATGAAGACTAAGGATAAAATCCCAATTTGGGTAATCCTAAAGTTTCGTCCCAACCCATCATAATGTTCATACATTGGATAGCTTGACCCGCCTGACCTTTAATTAAGTTATCAATTGCTGACATAACAATGACGCGACCGGTGCGCGGGTCAACTTCTAAACCGATGTAACACATATTACTACCGCAAGCCCATTTCGTTTGCGGATATTCGCCACTTTCGCAAATTCTCACCCAAGGAGAGTTACGGTAAAAGGCTCTAAAAATAGTAATTAAGTCGTCTCGCACTAAGCCTGGATCGCGGAGGGTAGCGTATACGGTTGCTAAAATACCCCGTACCATTGGGATGAGGTGGGGTGTAAATTGAATCATAACTTCATGCCCCGCCAAATCACTGCAAATCTGCTCAATTTCCGGGGTGTGGCGGTGACGAGCGACATTGTATGCTCCTAGAGAGTTGTCTGCTTCGGCTAGCAATAAGTTGATTTTCGCTTGCCGTCCGCCGCCGGAGGTGCCAGACTTAGCATCGACAATGGCGGTTTCTGGGACGATTAAACCTTGCTTCAAAAGTGGCGAAAGTGCGAGGAGGCTAGCGGTAGGATAGCAGCCGGGACAGCCAATTAACTGCGCTTCAGCAATGCGATCGCGATACAATTCTGGTAAGCCATAAACTGCTGTAGCAGCTGTGGCTTTATCGTTTCTCTGTTTGCCATACCAAGTTGTGTAAGTTGTCAAGTCACTAAACCGATAATCTGCACTAAGATCGAGTACTTTGCATCCTTTTTCCAACAGTTTTGGAGCCATTTCGCAAGCCAGACCATTTGGAAGGGACAGAAACACCACTTCAGTGCGATCGGCAATTATTTCTGGATCTACCTCCTCAACTGGTAGATTTACTACATGAGCCAAATGAGGGTAAAGTTCGCCAAAGGGTTTGCCAGCGCTACTTTCACCACCTAAATAAACAACTTCGACCTCTGGATGATCCATCAGTAGTCGAACTAACTGTACTCCGCCGTAGCCTGACGCGCCAACAATGCCAACGGGTACGCGTCTTAAATTGCCCATGATATGAAATCCTTATCCGATAAATGAATAAATTCGTTATTGGCTATCAACTATCATCAACTAAATGCGCCCATTCGCGTTAGTTATGCGATCGCTCCTTTGAAAACTGGAGTGGGGGGAATTTCATGAGGGGAAAAGGTTAAAGGGTAAAGGGAAAAGGAAGAAAAGAAGTTTTTCTTACCCTTTCCCCTTTCCCCTTTCCCC
>CASBQA010000209.1 GCA_949127635.1 Nostocales cyanobacterium PMM_0069
ATATTTTGTTGAATACATTCAAGAATTAAAAATTCAGGGTAAAAATATCTTCCATTTTGGTACAGGAGAACATCATTTGATCGGCTTAGAAAATCAAAAGCTGACTGAACCAAATGAAATTATGGGAATTACAGCTTCAGCTTTAGAACAGCAATCATATATCAAATTGGTTGTTAAAGATAGTTCTCTCAGCAAGTTTTATAAAGTTCTTTTTGGAGATATATACACATTAACGACAAGAAATTTACCAATGTTTGATATTGTGACGCTTTTCCATTTAAGTGAATTCTATATACCTGAGAATGCCCCTTTGGTGCATCAAAATGATGAATCGCTAATTCAGCTATTTTTAGATAAACTTAATCCCGGAGGACATATTGTTTTCTATACGGGTTCCTTTGCATGGGGTACAGCTAAATCTATTGTCGAATCATTTGTAGAAGCAGGTAAAATTAAAAAATCACACGAGTATAAAACTCTGTTATTTTATTCTAAAACAGAGAATTTTTAATTTGAATTGAGGTTTTGTCGTGGGTGCCCAGACGATTCTCCGGGTGCGAAACACCCGGAGTTGATATTTGTTTTATTTTACAGGCAAGATGCGATACTCTTGCAGAGTCGCTGCGCGATCGCATCAACGCTCTTAATGTTAAAAATCGCTGCAAATCTTATAGTTCCTAAACGGTTATTTCCAAATTATTTACAGAATCTGTGTTGCTATCCTCTACTTTTTGGGCAACAGTAACAGTTAACTTTAATCCCAAAGCATTTAACCAAGTTCCCAAATTATAAATTGCCTCGCTGCCGGTTTGTGATAGCAATTCGTCTAGTTTTTCTCGATGCATTTTTGCTTGTTCTGGTGTCATATTTTCTTCACCCAGCGCTTCAGCAACATTGCTGAGTGCCATTTTCAGCAGTTCCGGTTCTGGATCTTCTTCCTCTAATGTCGCTGTTATGTAAGCAGCTGCTAATTCCGGTTCTTTTCTAAGAGATTCAATTAGGTAGTTATGGTAACTATCACTAGTTGGCATTTTCACTTCTTTCATAATCTGCCCAATATTCCTTAGCCTTGTGAATATCTTGCTCTTGAGTACTTTTATCTCCACCACACAGCAGAAGCACAATTGTAAGTCCTCGGAAACCAAAATAGATGCGATAACCGGGACCATGTTTAATTCTTAATTCACAAACTCCTTCACCTACTGAACGATAGTCTCCTAAATTTCCAGCAGTGACTCGGTTCAGCCTAGATATAATTTTAGCTTTAGCATTGGTATCTCGCAGCGAATCAAACCATTCAGCAAAAGGAACTTTGCTATCGCTGGTAATATAACGCTGAATTTGTCTTGGTTGTGCTTCCATTATTTAATTTTACAGGCAAGGTGCGATCGCACTCCATCACCTGTCTTAATAAATTGCTACTTTTACATCCTAAATTCAACTACCATTCTCTGTATAATCACAGCCAAAACTACAATTTTGCGCTTCAATAGGCTTTGTCCATCATTTCCTTTGCTAGTGGATTATAACCATTATTATTAAAAAACGCTAAAGGCGACTCTTTCACCTGATAGCTAATAGCTTCACCAGTTGTTACCAGCCTAGCGAAGTGTTCACAATTCCATCCCAAAACGCCATAATCCCAGTCTTGAAAAAGCTGATAAGCAATTAAACATCTATCAAGAACATCTTTCCTAGGTAGTAATTTTATATGTCTTGCTTTCTTAGCCTTGCGTGGAATTGGAAACACCGCAAATCCGTTTGCGCCAAAGTTAAAGCAGTGGGTATCAGATATAGTTATGTGATAGTGTAATGTTGAATCTTTAGGATGTTCTCTATGATGAATGAGTAATCCCGCATTTGAACTGTTGTAGTCTACATGAGCATAAAATGCATGAATAGCTTTCTCGATTTCTTGAGAACTAACTATGTTGACAGCAGGTAGATTAACATTAGTATTTTGAACGTTTAAAAGTGATAACCACTCTTGCACTGATTGAGGACGATCGCTTGCTTTTATTTCCATCCCCTTAATAATTGCTTGATTCACCCTTTCACTAATACTAGAATTAATCTCTTTTGGTTCCACTAACGACGTACCAATAGCCCTAACTGGAGACATTGTTGGTACTTCTCCTGTTAAAATTGCATACAACGTTGCCGCTAAAGCATAAATATCACTATAAGCACCTCTTTTTGCTCTTTTGTCATATTGCTCAATTGGTGCAAAACCATCCGCTAACATTTGCGTATGCGTCTTTGTCAAATTCTGGGTAAAATCCCGTGCAATGCCAAAGTCAATTAAAACAGCTTGCGAATTACCAGAACGCAACATGATATTTTGTGGTTTGATATCTCTATGCAAGAAGCCGTTATTATGAACTACAATTAACGCTTCACCAATTTGCTGAATGTAGCGTAATGCTTGTACTTCAGATAAAGCACCTTGATTTTCAACTAGATTTGCTAAATCTTCCCCATCAATATATTCCATTACTATGCACCACAACGCACCCTCTTGGATGACTTCATCAATCCGCACGATATGGGGATGAGTGCATTTTGCTAGTTTTATTGCTTCATTCAAAAAATCTTGCTGAAATTTAGCAAAATCCGGGCGACGTTGCACAGTATCATTTAAAGTCTTGATCGCAACGTAGCGCTTATTATTATCTGTAGCGCGATAAGTTATACCAAAGCCACCTTCACCTAATTCTTTATCAATTGTGTATTTACCGCTCTGCAACTGATTCCCTGATTTCCAAACCATTACTGACAATGCCAAAATATTGGTGTCAATTATGGCACAAACCCAAAAAGTGACTGCGATCGCGTCTACGCACCACTACAACTACATTTTTCTTTCTACTCTTCAACTACTTCAAACAAGTCTTCCAACAAAACATTAAACGTCTGAGCCAACTTTTTTAAGGCAGTGAGGTCAACAGTTGCCCTTTCCGGAAGGCGTGCATAAGTTTTAATCGTACTGTATGGCACCCCTGAGCGCTGGGAAAGTTCCTTAATCGTCCAGCCTTCTTTGTCAGCAAATTCTTTAATTCTTAATCTTACTACGCCCATGCTTGACAAAAGGCTAACTCTAGTCTTTAATATTTTTAATTCTTCAAAGCGATCGCCCCGGTTTCGCATTCCAAGTGCGATCGCCCATAAACCGAAAAACCCAATAAGGAGTTTTACTAACCCAATAAGGAGTTCTACTATGATGATAACACCGCAGTCTGAATCAGAGCCAATTAATCCGTTAGCAAGATTTGTCACTCCAGAGGCGATCGCCTTACTCTTAAATATCAAAGTCGAGCAAATCAAAGATATTCGCTTGTGGCGGCATGTAATTCTGGTAATAGCCCAAGGAAAGACACGGTTTGTCAGTTACGCCGACTTACCACCGATTATAGAAGCCGAAGCGCCAAAAACTCAAGATTTTCTCTGTTGGCGCAAGCGATGGAAGAAAAGTGAAACCAAAAAAGCACCCGGTTTTTGGTTTAAATTCTATCAGCAGAAATTCATGCAAGCCGTTTCTGTTGCTCAACTTCACACTTGGGGGCAATTGATACGCTTAATCAAATTTGCTCTTTCTCAAACACATATAGAGTCCTTACGGTGTGATTATCTCCAGGTTAAACAAACACTTGTGCCTGTTTCATAATCAGCTTGGCATTCTAACCGCTTCACTGACAAGATTAACTAATTGTAGAACGTAAATTACGGTAATAATAAATACACATAACCGCCAGAAATAAAGCACAAACTTGACTTCAACCCAAAATTAAATTTTAAATTGTTTCATGGCGTTTCGTTGCGAAAAGGCAGCGCAATTGTGACGTTTAAGCTAGAATTGTTAAAGGTTCTTTACAGAATTTGCATACAATTCCTAATTCTGTTAGTTCAGATCAGTATTTATTACAAGTAAGTCTGAAAAATTTCCTCTATAGTTCACAGAACTCCCTCTTTTATGACGCTCCCAATCCGTAACGTCGCCATCATTGCCCACGTAGATCACGGCAAAACAACCCTCGTTGATGCACTCCTCAAACAATCCGGCATTTTCCGCGAAGGCGAAGACGTTCCGGATTGCGTTATGGACTCTAACGCTCTTGAAAGAGAGCGAGGTATCACTATTCTTTCTAAAAATACAGCAGTACAGTACAAAGGCACGCTGATCAACATTGTTGATACTCCCGGACACGCTGACTTTGGTGGTGAAGTCGAACGCGTACTCGGCATGGTTGACGGGTGTCTTTTGATTGTCGATGCCAACGAAGGTCCCATGCCCCAAACGCGCTTCGTACTAAAGAAAGCTTTGGAAAAAGGTCTTCGTCCCATCGTTGTGATCAACAAAATTGATCGTGGTCAAACTGACCCCCACGTTGCTGTTGATAAAGTATTGGATCTGTTCTTGGAATTAGGGGCAGATGAAGACCAGTGTGATTTTACCTATCTGTTTGCCTCCGGTATGGCAGGTTTCGCCAAGGAAAGCTTGGAAGCAGAATCAGTAGATATGCAACCTTTATTTAATGCGATTCTGCAACATGTTCCACCACCAGTCGGAGATCCTGCCAAGCCTTTACAATTGCAAGTCACAACCCTAGATTATTCAGAATATCTAGGACGAATTGTGATTGGCAGAATTCACAATGGTACCATCCGCCAAGGTCAGCAAGCCGCTTTAATTACAGAAGATGGCACCATTGTCAAGGGTAAAATTACCAAGTTGATGGGCTTTGAAGGGCTGAAGCGGGTAGACATGGAAGAAGCAACCGCAGGTTATATTGTCGCGGTGGCTGGTTTCGCTGATGCTTATATTGGGGAAACGATTACTGACCCGAACGATCCCCAAGCATTGCCACTAATTAAGGTGGATGAACCAACTTTGCAAATGACCTTCTGGGTGAACGATTCGCCTTTTGCTGGTCAAGAAGGAAAATTGGTGACATCTCGACAAATACGCGATCGCCTATTCCGTGAATTAGAAACCAACGTTGCTTTGCGCGTCGAAGAAACAGATTCTCCTGATAAATTTCTAGTTTCTGGTCGTGGTGAACTTCACCTGGGCATCTTAATCGAAACCATGCGTCGTGAAGGTTTTGAATTTCAAGTATCCCAGCCACAAGTAATTTACCGCGAAGTCAACGGTCATCCTTGCGAACCTTACGAACTCCTAGTACTGGACATTCCCGTAGATGCAGTTGGTAGCTGTATCGAACGCCTAGGACAACGCAAAGGCGAAATGCAAGATATGCAACCAGGTGGTAATGACCGGAGTCAGTTAGAGTTTGTCATTCCTGCCCGTGGTTTGATTGGTTTCCGGGGTGAATTCATGCGGATGACTCGTGGTGAAGGCATCATGAACCACAGTTTCCTCGACTACCGTCAACTCGGTGGCGACATTGAGGCACGCAACAAAGGCGTTTTAATCTCCTTTGAAGAAGGCGTTTCTACCTTCTACGCTATGAAGAATGCTGAAGATCGAGGCGCATTCTTTATTACTCCCGGTACCAAAGTTTACAGAGGCATGATTGTCGGAGAAAACAATCGTCCCCAAGACTTGGAATTAAACATCTGTAAAACAAAGCAACTTACAAACCACCGCGCTGCCGGCGGTGATGAGTTAGTACAGTTGCAAGCACCAGTTGACATGAGTCTTGAACGTGCTTTAGAGTACATCGGTCCCGATGAATTGGTGGAAGTCACACCTCAATCGATTCGTTTGCGGAAGATGTCGAAGAAGTTGGCGAAACGGTAAGTCAGGTTATATAATTTATTTAAAAAGCCCACTTAAGTGGGCTTTTTGTTTTGATTTAGCACCTGATGTACCAGCTTTTACATAGGCTATTTCAGAGAATAATATACGAAAATTTTCCATATTATAATAAGTAATTAGCCTGCAAAGTTATTTGTTGATACAAATTAGTGGATTATAGACCTCAATGAATTGGCGTTAGCGAAGCGGGGCGGAACGCACGTTGCAGCTTACACAAATGTGATGAGCGTTTACCTCTTATTCTTCCATTTTTTCTAATCACCGTAGACTCACAGTATGGACGCACAGTATGATACGTGACCTCATCCCTTTTTTACGCAACACCAGACTGGTTTATAACGAAAAGACAAAAAAGCTTGAACCTAAAGAAGTTGAATGGACTCACTTTCTAAATCCTTTGGGTCCATATATGGATTTATGGGAAGGGATTAGATATGTTGTTGATCGTTTCAGTTCACCAGGCAGTCTCTCTCAAGATGATGCTGAGAATATAAGAAAGATCCTTGAGGAAGGACGTAATCAAAAAGTTGACGAAATGGAAATTGAGATGAGCCGTGATATTGCTACAGGTCTTAGCATAAATGGTATAGAAGGTGCTGACATAACATTTGGAAGTAAAGGAAAAACTAAGTATGTTATGAAAGTTAAATATAAATATGATGACTAGACATCTGTTGGAAAAGAATGTAGAGACGCGAAATTTCGCGTCTCTACAAGGGTTTCCCTTAACGCATAATTTAATTTCCAAATAGGCATGTGATAGATTTTCATCACAAGGTGTAGTCTTAAGACTTAATATGATTAGTAGAATGTTACCTGAACAAACAAGTGCCTCGCAGTGATATTGACCGTATCAGAGAAAAAATTAGACTCCGCGAATACGATATGTCAGCCCATGCAATGGAAGAAATGGCTGAAGATATACTGACGATTTTAGATGTGGAAGAGGCAGTTCTGAGAGGTCAAGTCATCCGGGTTGAAAAAGATGATCCGAGAGGAACAAAATATATAGTAGTAGGAACTGCACAATTATCAACAAACGCCTGTTGGAATTGTTGGGCGTTTCGCAAGCAACGGACGTTATCTGATTATCACTGTTTATGAAGTCACTGAAGCTCAAGGCTAGCCGTATGTATAGATATAGATGCGAGTATTGCGAAGGAACTGTTCAACCCCGAATTGTCAAGCGCGAGGCATTTAAACATAGAGATGGATTTGTCATCCTCGAAGATGTGACGATTGGTGTTTGTGATATCTGTGGAAATCGGTACTACTCAGCCGATATTCTTCATGCAGTTCATGCGGTTGCAACTGGAGCGAAACCCCCTGAAAGAACCGAACAAATTCCGGTCACTCATCTAGAATCACTATAATGTAAATTAAAAACCTAATTATGAAAAATGTTGGGTTGACGCAAGGAAAAATTACAACTCTAGAGGAGTTCTTAAAACTTCCATACATTGAGGAGTCACCAGCTTGGGAATATATTAACGCAGAGGCAATTCAGAAACCAATGGGAGGAGGTAAACACAGCTTATTGCAAAAACGTTTAGTTGCAGTAATTGATGCGTTGGGCAGTCACTACGAAGCCTTTCCGGAATTGCGTTGTACCTGCGGTAATCGTTCAGTAGTTCCTGATGTGGTTGTTATCTGCACCAATCAACTACCGCTGGATGAAAACGGTGAAATTATCAGCAGCGGTATTGATTTTGCACCCGACTGGGTAATAGAAATTCTTTCCCCGGCTCAAAGTCAAACTAAAGTAACTGGCAATATTTTACACTGTTTGAGAAATGGCAGTCAGCTAGGATGGTTGATTGATCCAAGTGAACGCTGTATTTTAGTTTATCAGCCTAATTCTTTGCCAGATTTGTTAGCGGGAAAAGATATATTACCAGTGTTAGAAGATTTGAATTTGACACTCTCTGTCGATGAAATTTTTGCTTGGTTACAGCGGAAAAATTGACATGATTCATTTAGTTAAGATAACTTGAAAAAGTTAAATTTAATTTAATTATCTCTACGCATTACTCTTAATATTTTTAAATATATTTTCTCAGAAACACTAATTGATTTGCCATATCCTCGGCTTCCAGACTTTCTACTAACTTCAACAATCCTCGCAACTGTTCTCCAATTGCATAACTCTGCTTGGCAGCAAGTACAATACCTGAATGCTTTTGTTGCTGTTCGAGATAAGCTTTATGCAATCGACAAAAATCACCAACATTGAAACTATAAATAACGCGCCTCTGTTCCGTTGCCCAGATTAATTGGCTATCATCAGATGATCCTAATCTATCTGCCTCAGCCGTTGTCATTACATCAATTTCAGCATTGCGTAAGCCATTAGCTAGAGATTTCTTGCCAGCATCTTCATCTAAATAGAAGCAAATTTTACTCACGCACAATTACCTGACATCCACTTCGTTTCCAGAGCGTTACATTCTTTTTTATATAAAGCAATTTCTCTATCCATTGCCTCCTGATTAGCATAGTAATAGGCAAGCGCCGCATAAACTTGCGCTAGGGATAAGTGTGGATATTCTGCCACAATATCTTGAGGAGATAAGCCTGCTTGAGAATCCATCACAATGTTTTGAACCGTCATGCGCGTACCAACAATGCAAGGACGACCTCCAGCAACTTGAGGTGTCCTCACAATTAGGGTTCCAATATCAACTATTGCTACCATGTTTTTTCCACTTTAACTGAATCAATGAATCTTCCACATCTGTTCCATATCTTAATAATATATAGTGCGATCGCTCCTCGCCGTTGATATTCTGGTGAGTATTAGCAGAGTAAAAATTTTGGCAGAGGTGATTGTGATGACTAATTACGACATTGCGATCGCCAGCAGCATAGATTTACAGTGCGATCGCTCGATACCGTTTTCATTTCACAAAAATCAGATAAGACTGATATCTTTAAGGTAAATAATTTTCATCTAATAATTGTACAAGAGTGTAAGGACACTTTTCTAGAAAAATATTTAAATCTGTTTGAATTTTCACAAAATCAACTGCACTTTGATAAATATTCTCTAAATCATCCTGTAACTTGTTTATTAAATTCGTCGTTAAATGATTATTTAAGTCATATCTAAAGGTTTTAATTTCTCCAATCCAATGACGATAATTTCTTTCATATTCCACCTGCCAATATTGGAGTAATAATAGATGAATAATAATTTGCCTTAAAAGACTTTTGGCTTTAGCTAAATCTCTTTTACCCAAACTGATTAATTCCTCAATTAAATTTTCTAAATCAAGTTGGTTAAACTGTTTTTGTTTTAATAATTGAATAGTTTCTTCTAACCATAAATTGTCATCGCTTTCATATAGTTGTTTTAAGTTGGTAGTAATTGTCATATTTTTCCCTTCTACCTAAATTCCATAATTTAGTCATATACAATTATAAATTTATAGCACGATCGCTCTTTCCAACAGGTATTTTCACAGTGCGATCGCCTTTATCGCCCTTTTTGATACCTTACGCTTGAAATACTGTGAATTTCAGGTGGTGTTGGGTTAAAAAGGAAACTATGAAAATCATTAAACCCTTCATCAACTGGCTAGAAATCCGCGCTTGTGCCCCTACACACAGCGGTTGGGTACTAGCAGGAATTGCAATTTGTTTTTTTGGGGCTGGTGTAAATACGATGGCTGGTTGGTTATATGTTATTAGTGGGGTCAGTTTTGCCCTGTTAATTGTCGCGGCTTTTTTACCACAGCGATCGCTTGTCGGTTTAGTTGTCAAACGTCGTTTCATCAACCCAGTCTCAGCAGGCGATGAACTTACGGTAGAATTAGAAATTTTCAACAACACAAAACAGCCTGTTAACTTGCTGCAAGTTGAGGATATCTTACCGATTGTTTTGGGCAAACCAGTAAAGCAGCCAATCGAAACGATTCAAAGCCAAGGCAGTTATAAGTGGGTATACAATCACCCAAGTGTGCGCCGGGGTGTTTATCGCTGGCAGACAGTCGAACTAGCCACAGGTGCGCCTTTAGGATTGTTTTGGTGTCGGCGTCAGCATGAATGCGTTGCCAAAGCGATCGTTTACCCGACTGTGTTACCCCTGACCAATTGTCCTTTAATAGATGAAATTGGGCAAGATGATAGCATAACAAGCGATCCTCGTGGGAAACCTTTTCAAACAGCCACAGCCGGATTAACGCGATCGCTTCGTCCCTACCGCACAGGCGACCCCATTCGTCTCATCCACTGGCGTAGCAGCGCCCGCTACGGCGATTTACGGGTACGCGAATTAGAAAAAGTTACAAACGGACAAGATATTATTATTGCCTTAGATAGTGCTGCAACTTGGGAAGAACTAAATTTTGAGGAAGCAGTGATTGCCGCAGCATCACTGTATTTTTACGCACATAAGCAACAGATGCAAGTGCAACTGTGGACAGCAGCCACAGATTTAGTTAAAGGTGAAAGGATGGTTTTGGAAACTTTAGCGGCAACTCATCCAGGAGAAGATAGTATCACAAAAGTTCCTAGTAACTCGCCTTTGATTTGGCTGACTCCAAATCCAGCGATCGCCGGACTTCCTAACGGCAGTCGTTGGGTGCTGTGGCAGAATACATCAACCATAAATAGGGATTATCCAGGAATTATTATCCAAAGCGATCGCCCACTGCAACCCCAGTTGCAAACAGGGTACTAGTACTGCTGCTTTGGAAGTCACGCATTCAAAAGTCTTATATATCAAGGCTTTTGCCTGTTTTACATGGTTGCGTTATTTCCGTCCTATGTAAATTCCGAAGTATTACGGATGACTTATAAAGCATATAAGGATTAAATTATAGCCAACTATTATTAATAGTTACAAACAAAAATATTTCGGTTTAACTAGTTAAACCGGAAATTGATAATGACCGAGTGAAGGGAGCGATCGCCAACTTATGAAAATGTTACTTTACCACCAGCACTTAGAACAAACTTCAGAATTAATTGAGGGGCGCTTGCTTCTGATTGAATCGGGAGTAGCCAGCATTGCTAATACTTACATTGCTACGTCGGGATTGCCCAATAATCAAAGCTTCGATTCTCTCTCATCCCCTGGACACGGGGCAATTCCCCAAAATAGCCTTGTTGGAGTTGACCACTACCAAGTTGCAACCACACCTTTATATATGCCCGGTATCAAAGGCGTTGAGGGTAACTTTTACAAAATTAACCCGGATACAGTAACGGTTAACGGTGTGCAGCGGGGGGACTTTGGTGTGCATTTCGACGCAAATGTACCAGGTAGTAGCGGCTGTGTGGTGCTGCGAACTGCTGTAGGCTGGGAGGCTTTTGAGAAAAATATGAAATTTTTATTAACCTCCGGAGTTAAAGAAGTTTCTTTATTAGTGAGCTACAGCAGATGAATAATTCTTTGATATCGCTTGAATTATAGCGGTTCTCATTTGAATCACATACATGTTCAAAAAATAAATGTAGAGACGTAGCAATGCTACGTCTCTACAATGCGTATTGCACACAACCGAGAAGCGCTATATATTTTTTGTCTTTTCAATAAGGCATCAAGGAATCTAATCTTCCAAGTACTGTCATATCTTCTTCATCTAATTCTACTGGTATACCACTTCTAATTAATTCGGCAAAATCTTCATTAGGAACCATAATTGTCAGCGTATACAAGCGACTTGAACCTGTATTTTGGATTAAATGCGTGCCCGTAGGTGGCACTAACAAACTATCTCCGGCTTTAATTTTTACAGACTTTCCATCACAAACAGCAAGACCCTCTCCTTTGAGGACAAAAAATATTTCTAAAGCCCATTGATGACGATTGGGCGGTGTTTTACCATCAACATCAAAAATTTCTACGCAACAAGTTATGGAAGCGTTAGCATTTGCAGAATCAAAGATGATTGCTAACCGATTTGTGTCATTGGGACTAATGCGATAGGTTTGGAAATCTTTAGGAGACTTGACAACAGGAATTACACAACGAGTAGCGTACATTTAATTTATTTCCTCATAAGTTGTCGATGGTTGTTGGTTGTTAGTTGTTAGTTGTTGGTTGTTGGTTGTAAAAAATTACTCTTATCCACTAACCACTAACTACTATCCACTATCCACTATCTACTTCAACACTTTTAAAATCGCTTGAGAGTCAGTTACAAAGCCGAAGCATTGTTTGACGTTGTACAGGGTTGCCAGCCAACAATACTCTGGAGAAGTTGTCGCAGTGCAGTCTTTGACTAGCACGCAGTCATATCCTAAGAAGTTGGCATCGCATAGTGTGGTCATTACACATTGGTCAGCGTTGACACCAGCAAAAAATAGTGTCGTCCTTCCCAGGTTCCGCAAAATACTATCTAAAGGGGTATCCCAAAAGCCACTCATGCGGTATTTATCTACGTTAATATCTTCGGGTAGTTGTTCGAGTTCATCGACCACCGCAGCTGCCCAACTACCCGCCATTAGTACTTTAGCACCGTTAGTAGGTAGGCGATCGCCTAATCCCACCCCAACGCCAGTGGGGTTGTAAACGTGAAGCGAAGCGGCGCTAATATTGAGTAAGTCGGGACGATTACCCCAATTTACCCAAATTACGGGAACTCCAGCAGAACGAAGTTCTGGAAGTAAGTTTTTCAAAGGTTCGATGGGCTGACGTGCTGGATTGACATCGACGCCGATATGTGATAACCAACCATCAGGGTGACAAAAGTCGTTTTGCATATCAATGACGAGGATGGCGGTTTTTGCCAAGTCAAGACGCAGTTGTTTAGTTTCTGTTGTTAAGATAACTCTTTGTGGGGTTACGGGAGGACGAGTGATATCTGCGATCGCATGATTCACCGTCCAAGCATTTGGTGCAACTCCCAGTGTCCGAAAAGGCAAATTCATAAATTCCTTCACTCAACATTGTATCTTGAATTTATTTTGAAGGTGAAATTACTTAATTAAGGTTAAATATTGTGGACTTTACAATTAAGAATGTTTTAATTCCGGTTGAAAACGGTTACGATACCGTAGATGTGGAGGTTGTAGATAATGCGATCGCTAGAATCTCTCCTGGGATAGATGCGACGAACAGCGCAATTGATGGTAAAAATAAACTGTTACTACCTGGTTTCGTCAACGCCCACACTCACTCTTCGGAAATGTGGCAGCGGGGAATTATGTCAGTGTTTCCCCTAGAATTATGGTTGGCGGAACTTTACGACTTTGCACCCCTGGATATTGAAAAGGTTTATCTTAGCGCGTTGGGTACAGCCGTAGAAACTTTACTTTCGGGTGGTACAACTTTAGTAGATCATCTGATATTAATTCCGGGAAAAGAGTTAGAAACCATTGCCACAGCGGTTCGTGCTTACAAAGAAGTAGGAATTCGCGCTTTTGTCGCACCGTTAATTCAAGATGAATCTCTGACTGCGGGGATACCATCTGGAGAATCAGAACAGACTCATGAGCCTTATTTTCGCTCAACGCAGACAACATTGGAAATTATCGCTGAAGCGGTAAAGCAATTTCATCGCCCAGAAGAGGGTATATATATTGTTACAGCCCCCACAGGGATACAATTGTGTTCTGATGCTTTATTTACCGGGTGTATTGAATTAAGCGAAAAATACAATCTTTGTCGTCACTCGCACTTACTCGAAACCAAAGCGCAAAAAAAACTCGCTCAAGAAAAATACGGTTGCAGTGCTGTTGAACATCTTAAACGAATTGGATATTTAAGCGATCGCACTTCTTTGGCACATTGCATTCATTTAACTGAAGCTGACATCACCATCCTTGCAGAAACTAAATCTACAGTCGTTCACAACCCCTTAAGCAATTTGCGTTTAGGTAGTGGCATCGCTCCCATATTAAAATATCTTCAAGCTGGGGTTAACGTCACCTTTGGCTGTGATGGTTCATCTAGCAACGACTCCCAAGACTTACTCGAAACCATCAAAATCGGTTCAATATTGCACAACGTCACCGACTTTGATTATCAACACTGGATTACACCCCGTCAAGCTGTAGAAATGGCTTCTTTAGGTGGTGCAAAAGGACTTAATATCGCAGATGAAATTGGTTCCCTCAGCGTTGGCAAAAAAGCCGATTTAGTCATGTATGGTCTAACCAGTTTATCACTTTTGCCGCGTACCGATCCAATTGGTTTATTAGTTTTAGGTCGTCCCACCAACGTTGTAGATAGCGTCTGGGTAAATGGCAAGCAAATCGTCGCCGATGGTAAAGTAAAAACTATTGATGTTGATAACTTGCGGCAAGAATTATTCAATCACAGTCAGTGGCAGACAACCCGCAAATCGCAAACCGTCGCGCAAATAGAAACGCATTATCGCACGGTGATGGGTTTAAGTTAAATTATCTCATATCCGACAAATCACATATATTATTGTAGAGACGTTCCGCCGGAACGTCTTTACGACGGTTGGAATGTTTTTATTAATGTTAATTAAGCGGACATGATATGAGATAACTCTTAAGCTCTTCTGCCAAATAAACCTGTCATACTTACACCAGTAATCAACAAGCCGACTAACCCCAAACCATTCAACAGGGGATAAATTTTCTCTAGATGTAAGATTTCCAAGGTGTGAAGTCCGAGGAGAAATTCACCTAACTGTCTTTGATGCAACCATTCGTGTGCAATAGTAAAACCCATGCCGGTGAGTACGGTGAGAAATAAGGGGATACAAAGAGCGATCGCAATTTGGCGGTGGTATTTTCTAAAACTACGTATCATTAATAATTTCCTAGGTAAATTTCACCTGTTTTTTTAGAATAACCCAAGTAGACATAGGAGTAAAAATTAACTATGCGTTACCCAAAACCCTTGATTAGACGTAGCAATGCTACGTCTCTACGTCTTTTTCACTCCTATATCTAGGGGTTGCTGCATAGACTTGCGCCCCAATTACAGTCAGAAATTTGTTTGTCGTGAACAGAATTAAGAGCGAAAAGGTGATTTATATCATGTACGTTAAATTGCCTATATTGTAGAGACGTTCCACTGGAACGTCTTTACAGGGTTTTAGAGTTTTTTATTATGGTTGATTTGCCGGACATCATATTACCACTAAAGACATAAGGAAGTAAAAAAAGGGATATATTTGTGTGTATTCTTTGTGTCTTAGTGCTTCAATATCTTAATTGCCTTGGGAGTATAGATGGAACGAGCCATTTCCGCATTGGGTGTATTAGTTTTTATTGCCATATCCTACGCCTTATCTAACAACCGTCGCGCTATACGTTGGCGAACTATTGCTTGGGGGTTGGGTTTGGAGTTTACATTTGCACTCTTGATTTTGAAAACTCCCGGCGGTTTAGCTGTGTTTAAATCTCTCGGCGATGTGGTAAGTAATTTTTTAGCATTCTCTGATGAAGGTGCAAAATTCGTCTTTGGAGAAAAATTTAAAGATCATTTATTTGCCTTTCAAGTGCTACCGACAATTATCTTTTTCTCTGCCTTCATCAGTGTATTGTACCACTACGGTATTTTGCAGTGGGTAGTTAATGGGCTGGCGTGGGTGATGATGAAGACAATGAAAACATCAGGGGCTGAATCTTTATCGACTGCTGGTAACATCTTTTTGGGACCGACTGAATCACCCCTTATGGTTAAACCCTTTGTCGCAACAATGACACAATCAGAATTGTTCGCGGTAATGACAGGCGGTTTTGCCACAATTGCCGGTGGAGTACTGGGTGCTTATTTATCGTTTGGTATCCCACCAGAACACTTAATCGCCGCATTCTTTATGACCGCTCCCACTGCCCTTGTGGTAGCAAAACTGCTTTATCCAGAAACGGAAGTATCAGAGACGGCTGGTAAAGTAAAGATGCATGTGAAAACCAATTACGTCAATGTCATCGATGCTGCGACTACCGGAGCGCTTGACGGCGTGAAGTTAGCCGTTAATGTCGGGGTGATAATTATTGCCTTTTTGGGATTGTTAGCCGCTGTAAATGCATTGCTGGGATGGTTGGGAGGGCTTGTTAATTTACCCCAGTTGTCATTAGAGTGGATATTGTCTTTTATTATGGCACCATTGGCGTGGTTGATGGGCGTGCCTTTAGCTGATTGCGGACAAGTAGGAGCATTGTTAGGTAAAAAGACGATTTTGAATGAGTTTATTGCTTATGTAGATTTGGGGAAACTAATTAAAGATGGCAAAATTTCCCAGCGAGGAGCAATTATTGCCACTTACGCGCTATGTAATTTTGCGAATATCGGCTCAATCGGGATTACCATCGGTGGAATTACCGGAATGGCACCAAACCGCCAGCACGATTTAGCGCGTATGGGTGTAAGCTCAATGATTGGAGGATTGCTTGCAGGTTTTATCACCGCTTGTATTGCTGGGATATTGGTATAATTTGTTGGTTGATAGTTGATGGTTGTTGGTTGTTAATTGATATTTCTTCACAACTAACCACTATCGACTAACAAATCCCATTATTCTTTATTGACGTAACCCACTTTCCAATTTTGTGGTTGCTTTAATTGATCTCCTTTACCTTGAATAATTAGTTGAAGAGCAATCCGCGTGTTCAAAAATCCTTTGATCAGATAATATCCTGGTTTGACATTTATGCTTTCAGTGAACTTCATGCCAGCAGACTTAAAGACTCCGCAATTAACTTCAGTTTTATCTATTGTCAGGGTAAAGAAAAAGTCATTGCGATATCCATCCGGAATCATAAATAGACCGTAAACATGATGCTGTCCATCCCAAGGCTTTACTACAATTTTTTCTGGATGAGTGTAGTATTTTTCGCTTTTTGAGGAAAAAAATCCCCATTCACGACAACTAGTGATTGGCGATCGCTCTGAGAATTCCGAGAGGTAAGAAAAGCCTAAAATGCTTAATAAGCTAAGTGCAAATAAGATGTAAAGCAGTTGATTTTTTCGCACTTGTTCTACCCATCATTGTCTTTTTACGGTTATAGCTTAACAAATTTTACTGCGGCAAATTACTGAAAAATTTGCCGATTAATTCTGGTTAATTTTCTCATCATTTATTTTTAAGTAGCCATAAAAAATTATATTTTCGTCGGTTACTGTCAATATAGGTGGCTTATTTGACAAATTCTCAAGTACCGGTTAAGACTGTGTAGATCGCGATTTGTATAGAATCAAACTATTTGAAAAAAAATAATTAATCTCAATTTTTGCAGGTACTTATGTACTGTCTCTGAGATGAAAGACAATTAATTGATTAACCTAATCAAATTTACTTTTTATATTTAAAATTTTAAAGTTAGTACTATTGTTTTTTAAATGATTTTATGCATTCAATTTTGTTTTCTAGAATACATAAACAGCAATTAGCTTGATGCATTATTAGAGATACTATCC
>CASBQA010000210.1 GCA_949127635.1 Nostocales cyanobacterium PMM_0069
ATAGATCGTCGGCAAAGGCTTCTGCGAAAACTTTGGTCTCTTCAATTCGGGGTGGACAGATTCCCAAAAATGCTTTTCAACATTTGGGTAATGTGATGACGAATATTGATGATCTTGTGGTCGATTGGTACAAGTATCATATCAAACGGCAATATTTATTTCCTGATTTGAGTCATGGCGGATGGTCCGATCGCAAAGGTAACGAAGACAGATATGTAAAGTTTGAAGTCTTAAGCCAAACCGAACAAGTCCCAAATCCCGATAATCGAGTGACACTTGGTAGTAAACTTGACAAACTTGGTTGTCCTCAAGCACAGTTAACTTACCGCTGGAGCGAAATAGACATTTCCAGCATCAAGCGATCGCAAGCAATCTTGGCAGAAGAAATTGCTCGTGCAGGATTAGGTGAATTGGAAATTGGACGCGATGGAGAGCTTCCCGACGTTATGTCTTTTAGTACTCACCATAATATGGGAACAACGCGGATGCATATTGATCCAAAACAAGGCGTTGTTGATGCAAATTGTCAAGTTCACGGCATATCAAATTTATTCATCGCCGGTACCTCTGTTTTCACAACAGGAGGCTACGGTAATCCCACCCTCACTGTTATCGCTTTGGCAATCCGGCTGGCAGATCGTGTGAAAACCCAGTTTGCTGCTAAGTCAGAGAATGTTACAACCACCATAGTTCAGACAGCTGCTGTAACTAACAAGTAGTTGGATTATTGAATACGCCAAAATTAAGAGCGCAAATGCTATTAGCAGCATTTGCGCTTTTGCGGTGTCCAAATTTAAATTCAAACGCGATCGCATAAAAATACTCAATCCGGATCATGGATAAAACCAATATAGCCCTAGCATACATCTATGGCAAAAAGGTTCATCTTATTATAAAATAATAATTATTAATGGTAAATTATAATGCGTGTGAACGATTGAATAGTGAACATCATAGTAATTTGAAATAAATTGAAATGATTATCTATAAATTTCTTTTGAGCTTGCGTTGTTTGCTGGGTCATGTGCAAAATGCGAATCAGCGTCAAGTTAAGTATTACGACTCACAAATTCTACCTTCTGAAGAAAGCCGCTTGCTCCATAGGCTTAACTGCATTAGTCTCAACGAAAATGAGTCTAAGTATCTGAACGCTCATCTGACAACAATTCTAGAGGAGCGCAATCAAGATAAAACCTCTGGGATCGCCTCAGATTGCATGGTACTTGAAATGAGTGAAGAAGAACTCCAGAAGTTTTCCAACTACTTAGGAGAAAATAGTACTTGTCAGTTCCGAGCCATAGTTCAGTCTGACAACAACCAGACTCAAGCAAAAAAACTGAGGATTATTGGTAATCATGGTCTGCGTTTATTTAATGTGATAGTCAAAAGTCACAATACCAAGGAACTAGATCGGGAATACATCTATAAAGATAACAGTCGTCTTTCTATTCCCCTTAATGCAGCTCTTACCGAGGTTCACAAGACTGCCCAAATAAACTATCAGCGTCTCCAAAATGCCAAGGACTTGCCTATTGATTTAGTTATTGGGAACCTGCTGCGTGCGGTGTTTGAAACCATCCGCCAATTAATGAGTGTAGACACTGTTACAGTTCTCTTGCCAACCAAAAATGAGCAGCAATTAGCTGTGTGTGCCACTATTGGACTAGAGGAGGAAATTTTAGAAGGTATCAGAATTCCCCTTAATTCTGGTTTTGCAGGTCAGATCGCTGCTAGTGGCAAGCATATGATTGTAGACGACTTATCAAAAATAGAAGTAGTAAGTCCGATTCTGCGTAACAAAGGAATCCGATCAATGGTTGGTGTTCCCCTGCAACTTAAAGACCAAGTGAACGGTGTTTTCCATGTTGGCACTTTACGTTCTCGGCAATTCACCAAGGACGAGGTAGAGCAACTACAACTTGTCGCTAACCGTATTGGGTTGACGATTGAACCCTTATTAAAATATTGGAAAATTACAAGCCCAAATCAAGCTCAACTTGGTCATGTTTCCAACAAATACGCTCTTGTGAGAAGAGAACGTCTGAAACAGAAGACAATATTAATACAAATAACGCAATCACTAAAAAGCTTAATTTATATAAATTTCACCCAACGACATATTTTATGGCGCAGGGGGTTTTAGAGTTTTTTATTATGATTGATTTACACTCCCATCGTATGATAAAACTTTAAATAAAATATGGTCTAACCTATTCAGGTATAGTCTTTCATTGACTATATTTGACTATGTGATTTGGAACTATGAGTCCTCGATAAATACAGCACCCTATCGCTCTAATCGAATATACGTAGAGACTATTCTGTGCTACGTCTGTACAAGGGTTTGGGTTTATAAATAGTCGGACAGAATTAATTACACAATGTCCGAAGCGAATGCAGCGTAAAGCCTTCGGCATAGCTTCATTTCCCGTTCGCTCGCTTCGGACTGTAAATATTTTTGTCCATCTACTTATATGTACTTTATTTATGTGAAATCTACTGTAGCTTTCTAGAGAAAATATCAGTATTAATACTAATGTTTAGGCTTTGCTCATAGTATAATTTACGTAATTTCCTCCTTTTGAATATAGCTTATTTTGTTGTTCAATTAAAAGCGAATATTTCTTTTGATGGGTGTAGGCTACAACTGGTTTTACTTTATGATTAAACACTTAGTCGATTTTAGTAAACAACAAGAAAACTTTCTTGTTGTGGCAAAAGATGATGGTGACAAAAGTTACTTTATCATCAGAACCGGAGAAGAAACAACAGATAACTTTTTCTGGTGTAAAGCTAATAGACCATTGAAGCTAAGAGAAGTGGTTACTGGTTACTTGCATTCAGATACGTATTCCCATCTTAATAAAATGCACCAGCTAATAATTCAATAGACATCGACCGAATTTAAATATGCGTTACCATAAACCCAACAGACGTAGCAGTGCTACGTCTCTACATTATTGCCATATTTATTACCAATTCACAGAATCAAGCAGCCAAAGCAACTTCTTGGCTGCTATTTTTATCAAAAGTCAACAAGCAATATAAAGACGTTCCACCGGAACGTCTCTACGAGGATTGTGATATTTTGATTAATGTTAATTATTAAGACATAATATAAC
>CASBQA010000211.1 GCA_949127635.1 Nostocales cyanobacterium PMM_0069
AACTGGGATTGAAGTGCGTACTATAACGGGTCATACTTCCAGTGTTAATGCGATCGCTTTTTCACCTGATGGCAAATACCTGGTTTCTGGTTCTCGTGATTGCACACTCAAAGTCTGGGATTGGCAAACAGGAGAAAAAGTGTGTACTTTAACTGGTCATAGTGACTCGGTTAAAGCGATCGCTTTTTCAGTTGATGGTAAATACCTAGTTTCTGGTTCCTGTGATTGGACAGTGAAAGTCTGGGATTGGCAAACTGGGGAAAAAGTGCGTACTTTAACTGGTCATACTTCGTCAGTTAATGCGATCGTTTTTTCACCTGATGGCAAATACCTGGTTTCTGCTTTCCGTGACTGGACGCTGAAAGTCTGGAATTGGCAAACAGGGGTTGAAGTACGTACCATAATTGGTCATAGTTACTCGATTAATGCGATTGCTTTTTCAGTTGATGGTAAATACCTGGTTTCTGGTTCTCGTGACACCACACTTAAAGTCTGGGATTGGCAAACTGGGATTGAAGTGCGTACTATAACGGGTCATACTTCCAGTGTTAATGCGATCGCTTTTTCACCTGATGGCAAATACGTTATTTCTGGTTCAGATGACAACACGGTAAAAGTCTGGGATTGGCAAACTGGGGTTGAAGTACGTACTTTAATTGGTCATACTTCTAGTATTAATGCGATCGCTTTTTCAGTTGATGGCAAATACGTCATTTCTGGTTCATATGACTGCACCCTCAAAGTCTGGGATTGGCAAACTGGGGAAGTAATTGCCACTTTCACTGGTGATAGTCGAATATACTGCTGTGCTGTTGCACCTGATCGCCTGACAATTGTCGCTGGGGAAGCATCAGGACGAGTGCATTTTTTGCAATTAGAGGGCGCCTGATGAACTACAATCTAAATCAGACGATTTTGCGACCGATAAAAGGGACGCTTCACCACAACTGCGGGGTAAGCCTTGCCGCGAATTTCTACTTCTAGCTGCTGACCAACACTTGCTAACTCAGTAGGAACGTAAGCTAGGGAGATGGGATAACCAAGTGTTAGTGATAAAGTTCCACTGGTGACTTCTCCCACAACTTTACCCTCAGATAATACTTGATAGCCGTGACGAGCAATATTGCGTCCTTGCATCTGCAAACCTACCAACCGACGTTGCACACCATCAGCTTTCTGCTGTTCTAAAATTGAACGTCCGATAAAATCACCTTTGCTATCGAGATGAACTAACCAACCCAAACCCGCTTCTAAAGGTGTGGTGTTTTCGTCGATATCTTGTCCATAAAGTGCCATTGCCGCTTCTAGTCGCAGAGTGTCTCTCGCACCAAGTCCACAAGGAATGACACCAGCTTGAATCAGATTTTGCCACAACTCCACCCCGACATCTGGATCAACCATCACCTCAAATCCATCTTCCCCCGTATAACCTGTGCGGGCAAGAAATGCCGATTTCCCGAATATAGTTGCATCCAAATGACCAAATGCTTTCACTGGGGTTAAGTCTGCTGACACAAATTGCTGAAGAATGCTGCTTGCTTTTGGTCCTTGGACGGCAATTAAGACTTTTTCTCGTGAAAAGTCTTGAAATTTGACTTCTTCAGCGTCCAGGTTTTGCAATAACCATGCTTTGTCTTTGCCTGTAGTTGCCGCATTGACTATAATTACAGCTTTTTCTATGCCTGTTGTGCCGTCTTCACCTTGATTATATATAATGATGTCGTCAATAATTCCCGCTCTTTCATTTAACAACACAGTATATTGCGCTTGACCTGGTTGCAACCGACTCAAATCTGAGGGAACCAAACCCTGAAGACGGGAAATTACGCTTTTACCTTCTAAAGTAAACTTACCCATGTGGGAAATATCAAACATTCCCGCAGCATTTCTCACCGCTTCATGTTCGCGACTAATACCAGTAAATTGTACAGGCATTTCCCAACCACCAAAGCTGGTTAATCTGGCTTTCAGTTCCACAGCAAGTTGATATAAAGGAGTTTGTGCCAGGGTAGTGATAATTTCTTCTTGATTAGCCACAGGTATTTATTGCGATCGCACGTCTATTTTAATATACCCCGACGATTAAAATCGCGGCTACACGAACGAAGCCTGCCTTCGCAGGCTAAAGAACGGCGATCGCACGTCTATTTTTAATATACCCTCACCCTTCCAGGGTGAGGCTACACGAACGAAGCCTGCCTTCGCAGGCTAAAGAGGCGATCGCACGTCTATATTTAATATCAGTTTAGTCCGCGAAGGCGGACTTTGTTTGTGTAGCCGCGATTTTAATCGTCGGGGTTGGGGTTATAGGAACGAAGAACACCGATCTAGATTAAATGAAGCGATCGCACGTCTATATTTAATATCAGTTTAGTCCGCGAAGGCGGACTTTGTTTGTGTAGCCGCGATTTTAATCGTCGGGGTTGGGGTTATAGGAACGAAGAACACCGACCTAGATTAAATGAAGCGATCGCACGTCACTAAAAAAATAAATTTACCACAATAATTAAAAATTGATGCAGGATGAATCCGCACAAGACCCATTTATAGACCAATTATGCCAAGGATATACTGAAGCAGAAATTAACGAAATTAAACAATACTTACCCGAATGGGATGCTTCTACTTATCTCAGTGTCGCCGATAGTATTTTAGACCATGCCTCCCGAAAAGAACTTGACCCATTAAAATATTTAAGAAAAGCTCATAATTTTAACAAGAAAAGAGCAATAAGAGTGCCAAAAACCTCATATCGTGTAGATGGTTCAGCAGTTTATAGAAAAGGAAGTGAATATTTAATTGTACGACCAGATAAATTTGGAGTAGAAAAAATAGTTACTTATGGTGTAAACGATGACTAAAACAATCCTGAATACTCAAAATCCCGAAATCAAAAGAAACTATATTATTGAGATATTAGAACAGTTAACCGTCGATTATCAAAATACTAAGCAAGAAAGAAAAGAACTTGCAACGTTAGATCCTAATTTAGAGGAAGAATTCACTGTTTTAGAAGAAATCGAACTTTTAACAGTAGATATCCGAGGTTATGCCAGTCAAATTAAAACACGGGGTTGGATTGAAAATGAACAACAAGCAATTAATCAATTAAAAAGTATGCGACTTTTTGATGTTCCTGCGATCGCACAATTTTACTTAACAACTGGAAGAGAATACAAACGAATCAAAGCTTATATACAAATGCTAGATTACTTACGTTTGCTGATTCTTGAATATTTGCAACCAAATCAACACTCACAACCAGAATCAGTTTAACTTAAAAACGTAGTAGGCACTTCAGTGCCTAGAATAAGCGCTGAAGCGCTGACTACGATAGACTAAAATCAGGTGAAAACTTCTGAAAATAAGCTCCTGATATGAGTTCAAAAGCAAAGCTGCATTGAAACTAGCCCAGTATAAATACGCAATAGCCTGTATGATTGATGAATTTTTGACAAAGTTGTTGCACTTGTGACAGGCGATCGCCCAATTATTAGTTAAGCTGTAAGCGCCAAGCTATGATATGAAGTAAATTATGCACTGGTTGTTATCTGGACCGTTGAGCGTAGAGAAATTGACGGTTAAGATTGCTGGTTTACCCGCATCATTACAAAACTTAAAGCTGGTGCAGATGTCAGATTTTCACTACGATGGTTTGCGGCTGAGTGAAAATATGTTAGATAAAGCGATCGCCATCAGCAACGAAGTCGAACCTGATTTAATTTTCTTAACCGGCGATTACATCACCACCACCCCAGAACCAATTCACCAACTGGTGTTAAGACTCAAACATCTCCAAAGTCGCTTAGGAACTTACGCTATACTAGGCAACCACGATATATCTTATCGTAATTCCAAAACAGAAGTTACAGCTGCCCTCACAAGTATCGGAATTCACGTTTTGTGGAATGAAATCGCCTATCCAGTAGGAAAACAACTACCAATAGTCGGATTAAGCGATCGCTACTCACGAGAATTTAACCCCGCACTAGTTATGAATCAACTAGATCCGGCAACACCTCGCATCGTATTATCCCACAATCCAGACACAGCCGAAGTATTGCAACAATGGCGAGTAGATTTGCAACTATCAGGTCATACTCACGGCGGTCAAATTAGAATTCCTACAAAGGGTCCCGCGCTGGTTTATTATCGCAAAATCCTGCGAAAGATACCCATGAAAATACGGCGGCGAGTTCCATGTTTGCGAAAAGAATACTCAGTAGTTCGCCATTGGGAATGGGCACAAGGATTGCATCAAGTCGGAAAAAATCAATTATACGTCAATCGAGGCTTAGGAACTTATTTCCCAGGACGTTTATTTTGCCCCCCAGAAGTTACAGTCATCACCTTAGAGGGTTAGTGGTTAGTGAATGGCAGATAGTTGATAGTAGATGGTTGATAACTGTTGACGATTGACTCTTGACCATTGACTCTTGACTATTGACTCTTGACCATTGACTCTTGACTAACACCTAACAATTAAGAATTAACAAATAATAATTTAAATTTTGGTAAGCTATAAGCGCTAATATGAGGAGAGTCTGTAGCGCTATGCATTGGTTGTTAACAGGACCTTTAAGTATAGATAACCTGACCATAAAGATAGGGGGACTTCCAACATCTTTACAAGGCACAAAACTAGTGCAATTGTCAGATTTTCACTACGATGGTTTGCGGTTGAGTGAAGAAATGTTAGAACAAGCGATCGCACTCAGCAACGAAGCCGAACCCGATTTAGTTGTATTAACTGGGGACTTCGTAACTGACGATCCTACCCCAATTCATCAACTCGTACATCGACTCAAACATCTGCAAAGTCGCTGTGGTATTTATGCTGTACTAGGCAACCACGATATACATTACACCAAATCCAAAACAGAAATTACCACCGCATTAAATAGCATCGGCATTCATGTTCTTTGGAATGAAATCGCCTATCCATTAGGAAAAGAATTACCACTAATAGGACTCGCCGATTATTGGTCAAGAGAATTTAATCCCGCACCAGTGATGAATCAAATAGATCCTGCAACACCCCGCATCGTCTTATCGCACAATCCAGACACAGCCAAGATATTGCAACAATGGCGAGTAGACTTGCAACTATCAGGTCATACCCACGGTGGTCACATTGTAATTCCTGGCGTTGGTCCAGTGATAGTTTATTATAAAAAGTTTCTCAAAATACTTCCCAAAAAACTGCGCCGTTGGGTGCCTATTTTGCGCGGAGACTGTTCTAAAGTAGTCCGATATTGGGAATGGGCACAAGGCTTTCATCGTGTAGGAGAAAATCAATTATACGTCAATCGCGGCTTAGGAACTTATTTCCCTGGACGCTTATTTTGTCCACCAGAAGTTACTGTAATTACGCTTATTAGTTAGTTATTATCCACTAAGAGAGCATCTCAAATTTGCCCAAACATTCAACACCCTAGAAGGGTGTCGCTATACTTACAAAGCCTGCCTTCGCAGTCTAGAAACTTTTAGCCTGCGAAGGCAGGCTTTGTTTGTATAGCCCCAGACTTCCAGTCTGAGGGCGATTTGCGCTCGTTGGGATGCTCCCTCCACTATTCACTAACTCTAATAGACTAAACCGCCCAAAGCTACGATGGATAGATATCAGCAGCTTGGGCGGTTTATAAGCGATTTAATAGATTGAGAAGAGTAAAAAATCAGAGGTAAATAACTCAACTAATGTGGATAAGACTCGCAACACACGATACTCAACAATTGTGCATCCTTGATTCCAACTAAGCAGGCATTTTTGGCTATGCGTTCAAAAACCTCCAAAATTACTTTATATTAATTTAAGGCTAAAACACGTTTTGAGGATACGACAATCGAGCAGTTATTGCGAGGACATTAGAGCAGGAGGCACAGGCTCTAATCTGAAGTGTTTTTGGTTGAAGTTTTAACTTCTCTGTACCTGCTTATAAGTTAGCAGTACTCTTCCCAAGCGCAACAGTTATATTACCAAACTTCATTACCATTAACTTATCGCAACAATTGCGAAATCTTTCTTAAAATTTGGGCAACGTGGTTTCCTTAAGGTTAGAGAATATTAGTCATGACAGCTTCACTCACAGGGCAATAGCGTAATAGTTTTATCTCCACTGCCACTAGCAAGCGTTTTACCATCTGGACTAAAGACAACCGAATATACCGCATCTTCAGATCCTGTAAAAGTATAGAATTCCTTGCCCGTATCCACCTGCCATAGCTTAATAGTCTTATCTGTACTGCCACTAGCTAAAATTTTGCCATTTGGACTGAAAGCCACAGAAGAAACATCACTGTCATGTCCAGTTAGAGTGCAGACTTCCTTGCCTGTATCCACCTGCCATAGCTTGATAGTCTTGTCTTTACTACCGCTGGCTAAAATCTTGCGTTTTGGACTGAAGGCAATGGAATTTATCCCCCCAAACCAGTCAGAATGACCTTTGAGGGTTAAAACTTTTTGTTTAGCCAAATCCCATAGTTTGATTGTTTTGTCATTACCAGCACCACCACTGGCTAAAATCTTGCCATCGGGACTGAAAGCAACGCATAAAACGTCATCTGAATGCATCTTTAGGGTGTGTATTTCTTTTTGTGTGTCTAATGACCAAAGTTTGATTGTTTTGTCTTTACTACCACTAACTAAAGTCTTTCCATCTCGACTAAAGGCAACACAGCAAACATTTTCTTCATGTCCAGTGAAGGTGCAAATTTCTTTTGCGGTAAGCACATCCCACAATTTAACAGTTTTGTCATCACTAGCACTGGCTAATTTCTTGCTATCGGGGCTAAATGCCACTGAATTGACACCCCCAGACCAAGAGGATTCTCCGTGTCCCTTGAGAGTTTCGGGTTCGTTTTTTGCCAAGTGCCAAATTTTTACGGTTTTATCTCCGCTGCCGCTAGCTAATATTTGCCCATCTGCACTGAAGGCAACGGATGTAACCTTATCTGAATGCCCTTTAAGAGTACGTACAAATATAAAGTCTTGCATAAAAATGAGTCACAAGCTTACTTAAAACTTAGTATTACATCATACATGTTAATATCTAACGAAACTAGATCCCCGACTTCTTTGAGAAGTCGGGGATCTAAGTCTTTTGCCTAAGCCGCAGTAACTTTTTTATCTTCTGACAAAATCGACGTTTAAGTGATACAGGCTTTGATACGGATTTTGTTGATGGTATTTTTACACCTGGGTATTTTAATTCCCATTCCAACTCTGCGGCTTTATTTAAATCGGCAGTGGCTCTATACTCATATCCAAGCTCCGAACAAATTAACCCCCGATACTTGTATGCTTTAATATATTTGGGATTAAGACGAATAGCGTGGGTAAAATTAGCGATCGCTTCTTTATACATTCTTTTCCTGACATTCTCCCTTCCCAATTCATAGAATGCCTCCGCATCAAAGCGATGAATGTGAATTTCTGTATCATTAAGTGACGAAGATTCATTTGCCGCGATCGGTTGATAATACTTTAATTGGTTGTAAGCTTCGTTAATTTCTTTAATTCTTTCCTCAGCTTTTTGTTTTTCCTGTTGAACAAAAAAACGATCTGGATGCCAAACTTTAACAAGCTGACGGTAAGCTTGCTTCACCTCTTTGTGAGATGCACCAGCTTTTAAGCCAAGAATTTCATAAGCATGATAAATATCCAGACGTAGATGCATTAGCGGATTGTCGTTAGACATCGGGCATACTGGGAAATAAACACATGTGTAAATCTATGTTATCTATTTCCACAAATCCTTTTAAGTCAACTCAAACCCCTCACAGTGGCTATCATTGGGATCGTAGTAGCAGACGCTTCTTTGAAGGTTGGTATTATCGCGTAACCATACCAGAAATTGAGCAAACTTTCGCCTTTATGTACTCTATCGAAGACCCCATTGGTGGGAAACCCCACAGCGGTGGTGCAGCACAAGTCCTCGGTCCCAATGATGAATATTTGTTGCGGACTTTTCCGGATGTTAATAAATTTTGGGCAAAAAACGATGTCTTGGCTTTAGGTCATTGGGGCAAAACTGATTTACAAAGTCAACCCCTTTATCTGTTACCAGCAGAATTCCATCGCTATATTCAAGAAGGTTATCAAGCTACAGCTACATTAAATCAAGGAATAATTCGCGATCCGGCAACTGGAAATTATTGCCGTTGGCAGTATGAAATTAAATCAGTATATGGCTGGGGAAATAAAGGACAATTACAACAATCTACCGCAGGCATAATCTCCTTTTTGCCGATATTTGAACCGGGATGGCAAATTTTGATGGCTCACGGTTTTGCTTCCGGTTGGATTGACTGGAATGGTAAAATCTATGAATTCACTAATGCCCCAGCTTACAGCGAAAAAAATTGGGGTGGTGCTTTTCCGCAAAAATGGTTTTGGTTCAATTGTAATAGCTTTGATGGCGAACCCGACTTAGCATTAACCGCAGGTGGTGGAAGACGTGGTGTGCTGTGGTGGATGGAATCTGTAGCGATGATTGGCTTACATTATCAAGATAAATTTTATGAATTTGTGCCTTGGAATTCACAAGTTTCTTGGAATATTCAGCCTTGGGGTAGATGGCAAATGCAAGCGCGAAACTTAAATTATGAAATTGAATTAACTGGGACTACGCATCTACCAGGTACACCATTGCGTGCGCCTACTGCCAACGGTTTGATATTCTGTTGTCGGGACACCATGCAAGGAAAACTCGATTTAGAGTTACGCGAAGTAAGTGGAACAAATTCCAAAACAATCCTGAAAGCACATAGTTTTCTCTGTGGATTAGAAGTAGGCGGCGGTTCTTGGGACAATTCGTGGCAGTCTAGCTAAAACTGCTATAATGCTACATAGCAGTTTTTTGGGGCTGTAGCTCAGATGGATAGAGCGAGCGCCTCCTGAATAATCGGGCACCATGAAGGAAACTTTATGAGTGAATGTGGTCAAATTCAAGGAAGCCTAAGTTTGGCAGCAGATAAGGTAATCTTGAGCCAAGCTCTACCTAATTTTGGTAGAGAAGGTGCAGAGACTGGTTTTAGGGAGAAAAACAAGATAGACTACCATGTCTTATCAAAAGTAGAGCAAAGAGGTATTCTGGTTGGAATGTTATTGGGTGATGGAGGTAGAAGTAAGAAAAACTTCTTTATTCAACATTTTTGTTATTCTCATACCATTTGCTGATATCGTTGAATATGCT
>CASBQA010000212.1 GCA_949127635.1 Nostocales cyanobacterium PMM_0069
AGTTGGCGATCGCATCGGCTTGGTGGGTGTCAACGGTGCCGGAAAATCCACCCAATTGAAAATCATCGCCGGCGAAATCGAACCCACCGCTGGGGAAATTATTCGTCCTTCTAGCTTACATATAGCTTACCTCAATCAAGAATTTGAAGTAGACCCCAGCCGTACTGTTAAAGAAGAATTTTGGCGTGCCTTTGTCGAAGCAAACAAAGTAAATGAAGCTTTGTCACAGGTGCATCGGGAAATGGAAACGGCAACTCCAGAGGAGTTAAACAAACTGATCGACAAAATGGATCGTCTCCAAAGGCAGTTTGAAGCGCTGGATGGCTATGGATTAGAGGCAAAAATTGATAAGATTTTGCCAGAAATGGGTTTTGATGGTGCTGATGGCGATCGCTTAGTAAGTGCTTTCAGTGGCGGTTGGCAAATGCGGATGAGTTTGGGTAAAATACTGCTGCAAAAACCCGACTTATTACTACTGGATGAACCTACAAACCACCTTGACTTAGAAACCATCGAGTGGTTAGAAACTTACCTCAAAGGGCTGACTACCCCGATGGTAATAGTATCTCATGACCGGGAATTTTTAGATCGGCTTTGCACCCAAGTTGTGGAAACAGAACGCGGTGTTTCCAGCACTTATCTCGGCAACTACTCGGCTTACCTGTTACAAAAATCTGAAAGTCAACAAGCGCAACTTAGCGCTTACGAACGTCAGCAGAAAGAACTAGAAAAACAGCAAACCTTTGTTGACAGATTCCGCGCTAGTGCTACCCGCAGTACCCAAGCAAAAAGCCGCGAAAAACAACTTGATAAAATTGAACGCATCGAAGCACCCGTAGGTGGAATGAGAACTTTGCACTTCCGCTTTCCCCCCGCACCCCGCAGTGGACGCGAAGTAGTGGAAATTAAAGATTTAACTCATATTTACGATGATAAAATTCTCTTTCTGGGCGCAAATCTCCTAATTGAAAAAGGCGATCGCATCGCTTTTCTCGGTCCAAACGGTGCCGGTAAATCTACTTTGTTACGTTTGATTACGGGTAGCGAAAAACCGACAGAAGGTACTGTTGGGCTAGGCGAACACAACGTTCTTCCTGGCTATTTTGAGCAAAATCAAGCCGAAGCCTTGGATTTAACGAAAACCGTCATGGAAACTATCCATGATGAAGTTCCCGACTGGAAAAATGAAGAAGTCCGCACACTGTTGGGACGCTTTTTGTTTTCTGGGGATACAGTCTTGAAGCCAGTGGCAGCATTAAGTGGAGGAGAAAAAGCGCGTTTAGCGTTGGCAAAAATGCTTTTGTGTCCAGCAAATTTACTCATTTTAGATGAGCCGACAAACCATCTTGATATCCCAGCCAAAGAAATGCTGGAAGAAGCAATCCAAAATTATGATGGCACTGTAATTGTTGTTTCTCACGACCGTTATTTTATTTCTCAGGTAGCAAATAAAATCGTTGAAATCCGCAATGGTGAATTCCGCGTCTATTTAGGGGATTATCATTACTATTTGGATAAAATCGCCGAAGAAAAAGAACAAGCAAAGTTAGAAGCGATCGCTACTGAGAAAGCTGCCAAAAAAGCCGCAAAAGCTGCAAAAACAGGTGGCAAAAGGAAATAAGGGGTTGGGAGTGGTTAGTTGATGGTGGTTAGTGGATAGTGGTTAGTTGATGGTAGATCGTTGATGGTGGTTAGTTGATGGTGGTTATTCTTTTTACAATCAACTACTAACAACCAACAAACAACAACCAACAAACAACAACCAACAACTAACCACGTTTACCACAAAAAATGAGGAAAAATTATTCAAATTGAAAAAATGTTAAAAAAAATCGTAATTACATCATAAATAAAGTTATTAAGCAGAAATTCACTTGCAGCGGTGAGTAGCAGTGGTATCATTCGGATATTACAAAAAGTAAAGGGCAATTTTATTATGACCAAGGCACCTGTTGCTCCGGTGGTGCTTGTCATTTTAGACGGATGGGGCTACTGCGAGGAAACACGAGGAAACGCGATCGCCGCTGCTAAAACTCCCGTAATGCAAAGCTTATGGGCAGCTTATCCGCATACCCTCATCCGCACATCCGGAAAAGCCGTGGGATTGCCAGAGGGTCAAATGGGCAACTCAGAAGTTGGTCATTTGAACATCGGCGCTGGGCGAGTTGTACCGCAAGAATTAGTCCGCATTTCCGATGCTGTCGAAGACGGTTCGATCCAACGCAACCCCGCACTGGTCAAAACTTGCCAGGAAGTCCGCAGTCGAAATGGCAAACTGCATATAGTTGGGCTTTGTTCCGAGGGTGGGGTACACTCGCACCTGTCGCATTTGTTTGGATTACTTGACTTAGCAAAAGGTCAAGGACTTGACGAAATTTGCATCCACGCCATCACCGATGGTCGTGACACCACACCAAAAGATGCTGTAAAAGCAATCGGGTTGCTGCAAAATTACATTGACCGCATCGGAGTAGGACGGATAGCCACCCTCAGTGGTCGCTATTACGCAATGGATCGCGATCGCCGTTGGGATCGAGTCAAACGCGCCTACGATGTCATGACACAAGATGGCGCTCTTGACGGTCGCTCTTCTGTGGAAGTCATAGAAGCATCTTACACCGAAGGTGTTAACGACGAATTCATTTTACCAATACGCATTGCTCCTGGCGCAGTAGAATCAGGCGATGGAGTGATATTCTTTAACTTTCGCCCCGATCGCGCCAGACAATTGACGCAAGCATTTGTCAATCCTCATTTTACTGGCTTTGAAACAAAGGCGATCGCGCCGTTGTCGTTTGCTACCTTTACTCAATACGATCCAGAATTATCAGTTGCTGTAGCCTTTGAACCTCAAAATCTCAGTAATATTCTGGGGGAAGTAATTGCTAATCATGATTTAAAGCAGTTTCGTACCTCCGAAACAGAAAAATACGCTCACGTCACCTACTTCTTCAACGGCGGTTTGGAAGAACCTTTTCCCGGAGAAGACCGAGAACTTGTCAGCAGTCCAATGGTAGCGACCTACGACAAAGCACCGGCGATGTCAGCAGCACCATTAACAGAGGTAGCGATCGCTGGCATCCAAAAGAAAATTTACTCCTTAATTGTAATTAATTATGCCAACCCAGACATGGTAGGGCATACTGGTCAAATAGACGCTACGATTAAAGCACTGGAAACCGTTGACCGATGTTTGGGACGCCTTCTAGAGAGCATCAGCAAAGCTGGAGGTACAGCAATTATTACCGCCGACCACGGCAATGCCGAGCATATGCTAGATGATGCGGGCAATCCTTGGACAGCTCACACCACCAATCCAGTCCCCTTAATTCTGCTAGAAGGAGAAGGTGTCAAAATCCCCGGACATGGTACAGATGTCAGCCTGCGAAGCGATGGCAAGCTAGCCGACATTGCCCCCACAATTCTGGAGATTTTACAGCTGCCCATTCCACAAGAAATGACAGGGCGATCGCTACTCCAAAATGCTGAGTATGAAGTGCAATTAAAACGCACTCCCGCACCAGTTGGATTGTAAAAAAGTTAGTCCTTCATGAGGGAGAAGTTAAGAATTAATAATTTTTTAACTTTCCTACAGACGTTCCGGCGGAACGTCTCTACTGCAACTTTCGTACAGACGTTCCGCCGGAACGTCTCTACCTAACTCTTTAAATTCTTACCATGACCGTTACTAATATTGTGCAAGGCATTTGGGCATTTTCCGCCGTTGGTTTGATTGTTTTAGTATTACTGCATAGTCCGAAAGGCGATGGCGTTGCTGCCATTGGCGGACAGGCTCAATTGTTTAGCAGCACCAAAAGTGCAGAAACCACACTCAACCGAGTTACCTGGACGCTTACAGTAATTTTCCTCGGCTTAACCGTAGTTTTAAGCGCTGGTTGGCTGCCTAAGTAAGGATGAAGTTCGTAGTAAGGGCTTCAGCCCTTAAAAGGGAAGATATGAGCGGTAAACCGCTCACTACGAAGGAAAGTATTTTACGTTTAATTGCAGCTCTTGCCTTAGCTATTGGCACAGGGCTGTTAGTTATTTTTACTAACTTCCATAACAACCTCACTCTTGCAGAAAATGGCATC
Source organism: Nostocales cyanobacterium PMM_0069 (assembly GCA_949127635.1). Classification (GTDB taxonomy): domain Bacteria; phylum Cyanobacteriota; class Cyanobacteriia; order Cyanobacteriales; family Nostocaceae; genus Hassallia. The sequence continues at coordinate 4,092 of CASBQA010000212.1, forward strand.
TTGACACAAAGACCGAAAGATGCATTAG
>CASBQA010000213.1 GCA_949127635.1 Nostocales cyanobacterium PMM_0069
TAATTCTTCTTTCCCCCCCTCTCCCCATCCCCCTTAGCTCAAGCCAAAATGATACTATGAAATAAGTTTCAAATTATCGACCTTGCGCTCCCACGGCTCGGTTGGGTTAAATGCTTATAATAAATGCCAAACCTTTAATCTCCATCCCTCTTGATTTAGTTGAAAACAAACGCCATGCTAAAAACTTTGTTGGGCGATCCCAACGCTCGTAAGCTTAAAAAATACCAACCTTACATTACTGAAATTAACCTCTTAGAAGAAGAAGTTAAAGCTCTTTCTGATGAAGAGTTAAAGGGTAAAACAGAAGAGTTTCAACAACGACTTGCAAAAGGTGAAACTACAGATGATCTTTTGCCAGAAGCTTATGCTGTTGTCCGGGAAGCAGCTAGGCGTGTTTTAGGGTTGCGACATTTCGATGTGCAGCTCTTAGGTGGTGCTCTGCTGCATATAGGGCAAATTGCCGAAATGAAAACTGGGGAGGGCAAAACCCTGGTTGCGACTTTGCCAAGTTATTTAAATGCTTTAAGCGGTAAAGGTGTGCACGTTATCACCGTAAACGATTACCTGGCTCGTCGAGACGCGGAATGGATGGGACAGGTGCATCGCTTTTTGGGGTTGAGTGTGGGGCTAATTCAAGCAAATATGACTCCCGCCGAACGTCAAAAAAACTACAACTGTGATATCACTTATGTTACCAACAGCGAGATAGGTTTTGACTATTTGCGTGATAACATGGCAACATCAATGGCAGATGTTGTGCAACGTCCCTTTAACTACTGCGTAATTGACGAAGTAGATTCAATTCTAATTGATGAAGCGCGGACACCTCTAATTATTTCTGGACAGGTAGAAAGACCGACAGAAAAATATTTGCAAGCAGCGGAAATTGCACTTACTCTGAAAAAAGATGAGCATTACGAGGTCGATGAAAAAGCGCGGAACGTGCTGTTGACCGATGAAGGTTTTGCGGAAGCTGAAAATCTTTTGGAAGTAAGTGATTTATTCGATCCGGAAGATCCGTGGGCACACTTTGTTTTTAATGCGATTAAAGCAAAAGAACTTTTCCTCAAGGATGTAAATTACATCGTCCGCAATGAGGAAGTGGTAATTGTCGATGAATTTACCGGTCGGGTGTTACCAGGACGACGTTGGAGTGATGGACTACACCAAGCAATTGAAGCTAAAGAACACGTAGAAATTCAGCCGGAAACGCAAACTTTGGCGACGATTACTTATCAAAATTTGTTTTTGTTGTATCCCAAGTTGGGAGGAATGACTGGAACAGCAAAGACAGAAGAACCAGAGTTTGAAAAAATTTACAAACTGGAAGTAACGGTAACTCCCACGAACAGGAAAAGGCTGCGTCAAGACTTGTCTGATATGGTCTTTAAAACTGAGCCTGGGAAATGGAGGGCGATCGCCAACGAATGCGCCGAAATGCACCGAATCGGTAGACCTGTGCTAGTAGGAACCACCAGCGTAGAAAAATCAGAATATCTCAGCGGGCTTCTCAAGGAGCAAAATATTCCCCACGAATTGCTCAACGCAAGACCCGAAAACGTCGAACGAGAGTCAGAAATTGTCGCCCAAGCCGGACGTAAAGGTGCTGTCACCATCGCCACGAACATGGCTGGTAGAGGTACTGACATCATTTTGGGTGGTAACTCTGAATATATGGCGCGTCTGAAGCTGCGGGAATACTTTATGCCCCGCATCGTCCAACCCGAAGACGAAGATACTTTTGGTGTCCACAGAGACAGTGGTTTAGCTAGAGGATCTAGTGGTGGACAAGGTTTTGTCCCTGGTAAAAAGGTGAAAACTTGGAAGGCTTCACCACAAGTCTTCCCGATTCAACTATCAAAAGAAACAGAGCAACTTTTGAAAGAAGCTGTACAAGTGGCAGTGCGGGAGTATGGTGAGCGCAGTTTACCCGAATTAGAAGCAGAAGATAAAGTAGCTGTAGCGGCAGAAAAAGCGCCAACTGACGATGTAGTAATTCAAACTCTGCGCCAAGCTTATAACCGCGTCAAGCACGAATACGAACAGTTTACTAGTCGCGAACACGAAGAAGTAGTGCAATTAGGCGGTTTGCACGTAATTGGTACAGAACGCCACGAATCCCGACGGGTAGATAATCAGTTACGCGGACGTGCAGGACGCCAAGGGGACCCTGGATCGACAAGATTCTTCTTAAGTTTAGAAGATAACTTGATGCGGATTTTTGGAGGCGATCGCGTAGCCCGCTTAATGGAAGCCTTTAATGTTGAAGAGGATATGCCCATTGAGTCGAAGATGCTCACCAACAGTTTAGAAGGCGCTCAGAAAAAAGTCGAAACCTACTACTACGACATCCGCAAACAGGTGTTTGAGTACGACGAAGTGATGAACAATCAACGTCGCGCTATTTACGCTGAACGTCGTCGAGTGTTGGAAGGGCAAGACTTGAAAGAACAGGTTATCAAATACGCCGAAAAAACGATGGATGAGATCGTTGACTATTACATCAACCCCGATTTGCCCTCAGAAGAGTGGGAATTAGAAAAGCTAGTTGAGAAAGTCAAAGAATTCGTCTATCTACTGGAAGATTTGCAGCCAAATCAATTAGAAGAGATAACAATTGGCGAAATTAAAGCCTTCCTTCACGAACAGGTGCGAATTGCCTACGATATGAAGGAAGCTCAAGTTGACCAAGTGCAGCCCGGACTGATGCGACAAGCTGAAAGGTTCTTTATCTTACAGCGAATTGATACCCTCTGGCGCGAACACTTACAACAAATGGATGCCTTGCGAGAATCTGTGGGACTACGCGGCTACGGTCAAAAAGACCCGCTGATTGAATACAAGAGTGAGGGATATGAACTTTTCTTGGATATGATGGTGAATATCCGCCGAGATGTGGTATACTCACTCTTCATGTTTCAACCGCAACCCCAACCAATAATGCAAGCACCATCAGAGATGGTTTAAAGTTAACCGCTAAAGATAATATTTTCGCGCAAAGACGCTAAGAATTACTTAGCGTCTTTTTGTTTTGATTTACAGCGATTTTCAGATCGATAGACTTGTTGCATAATCTGAGTTCGATGTAAGAGAAAAGAGTCGAAAAACAGTCGTAATAAAGCTTACAACGTTAGAAAACCTACTGATTTTGTTGTCAATAAGCAAAGATTAATGCAAATTTCATCAGTATTTTTGTGTACGCGATCGCAAAATAAAATGATTTTGTGATTAAATAACAATTCGGGTAGAAAAACCAGGAGGACGATATATGCGAGTAAGGGAAGAGACTTTTGATACTTATTGGCGATTTGCTACCTTGCGCCAAGAAGTATTTTTCAACAAAATTAACAATACACCACCGCCTTGGACGAACGACCCTATTATTAATACTTATAAATTTTGTAATGCTTATCGAGCAAGCGATCGCGTTTCTCAATATCTTCTTAAAAATGTAATTTACGATGATAATAGAAGTAAAAATGAAGAAGAAGTTTTGTTCAGAATTTTATTATTTAAAATTTTTAATAAAATAGAAACCTGGGAATACTTAGAAGAAAAAATAGGAAATTATATTACACTATCTAATTTCGACTTTAAGGTTTATTCAAGTATATTGCAAGAGGCTATGAATCTTGGATATGTCATTTATACTAGTGCGTATATGTCTTGTGCCAGCAAAGAGTTTGGTTATGATAAAAAACACCAAAATCATTTGGCATTAATTGATAAAATGGTTGTCCAAGATAGGGTAGTCAATCGCATAGTCAAAGCCAAAAACTTTGAAGCCGTTTTTCAGATAATTCAAGAATATCCATTGCTAGGTAAGTTTATGGCTTACCAATTAGCTACAGATATTAACTATAGTGAAATTATCAACTTTGACGAAAACAGTTTTACTATAGCAGGTCCAGGAGCAGAACGTGGTATCAGCAAGTGTTTCCTTGATACAGATGGTAAAACATATACTGATATAATTCATTGGATGACAGAAAATCAAGAAAATGAATTTCAGCGTTTAGGTTTAAATTTTCAATCGCTCTGGGGTCGTCAGCTACAAGCTATAGACTGTCAAAATCTTTTTTGTGAAACTGATAAATATTGTCGAGCCGCATTTCCTGATTTGAAAAGTAATCGTAAAAAGATAAAAGCTAAATTTACTCCAACTCCTCAACCAATTGATTATTTTTATCCTCCTAAATGGGGTATTAACGAGAAAGTTCAAAAAACTTTAACGCAGAGATTACCACCATTAAAGATTCCTGATTTGCAACATAATTGTCAACAATTATCTTTAGAGTTAGATCCTTTGCTGGAAACTAAATCTGATAAATCTGATAAATTATCTAAATCTCATAAACAATACAAGCAGGAGACTCAGAAGAAAAAATCAAAAAATGTGCAAAATTCAGATACAGAAAAATCTCATCAATTGTGTTTATTTTAGTTTCTTCAACTATTCCTAAATCAACATTTATTCAGGGTAAAATAGATGGAAATAAAAGGATATGCTAAGTTCGACGATAAAACCAATAGAAAATATCGCTATTTACTACGGCGTAAATGGGATGAAAATTTGCCGCAAGTTACCTTTGTAATGCTTAACCCAAGTACAGCTGACGAGAAGAAACCTGATCCCACTATCAATAAATGTATTGAATTGGCTAGGTCTTGGGATTATGGTTCTCTTGAAGTAGTTAATTTATTCGCTTATATTACTCCAAAACGGGAAAAGCTTTTAGACGAAGACGACCCTGTAGGACCCAAAAATAATCTTTATATTCAATCAGCAACACAACGCGCTGAATCAATTATTGTGGCGTGGGGTGGGGGTAAGTTTCCTAAAATAATGAAACGGAATGAAGCAGTGTTAAGTCTAATTTCTGACAAGACACTTTACTGTCTTGTTGATGGTATTAGTAATGATTTAACAAAAGATGGACATCCACGCCACCCGCGACCACGCCGTAAACCTATTACAGGACGAAAGCTTTTCATCTAAAAATGGGACTTCCAAAAAATAAATTATCCAATTAATTTTTGAGGGTGCGTTATGAATGCACTGTTATATACTGCAAACGGGTGAAACCTGAACTTATGTCATACTGAGCGTAACGTAGTGTAGGGAAGTATCTCGGAGATTCTTCACTTCGTTCAGAATGACATTTTTAAACCGTTTTTAGTATAACTTAAATCAAAATGGTGCGTTACTCTGTCGCTAACACACCCTACAGGCTTTAAAATTGAAAGGATTGCATTATGAATTTTTCTGAATATCAAAAACAAGCACTCAATACAGACCAAATTCCTGCTGTCGAAGGTACTGAACTAATCATACCGCTACTAGGTTTAGTTGGTGAAGTTGGCTCATTGATGACTGAATATAAAAAACATTTACGCGACGGTGATGCACACAAACTATTTAAAGAAGGTATCGCGGAAGAATTGGGAGATATGCTTTGGTATATTTCCAACTTAGCAAGCAAGTTTAATCTTAATTTGGAAGAAATTGCGGAAGATAATCTGAAAAAGTGCAGCGATCGTTGGGGATGGAGAGATTCAGTTCAGATAGATGGTAAAGCCACAGGCTACGTATTCGACAATGATTTTCCTGAACATGAAAAATTACCACGACGGTTTGAAGTAGAAATTACGGAGGTAAGCAAAGATAATTCAATCAAAATGAAGGCATTTATCAACAAACAACAGTTTGGAAATGACCTCACCGATAATTCCTATACAAGCGATGGCTACCGCTTTCATGATGTTTTCCATTTTTCCTACGCCGCAGTTTTAGGTTGGTCAGTTATCACTCGTGCTATGCTTAAACGTAAGCGCAAAAGTAATTCTAGTATTGACGAAGTTGAAGACGGCGGACGTGCAGTAGCTATTGAGGAAGGTATATCAGCACTTGTATTTAGCTATGCCAAAGTTCACGGTTTCTTAGAAGGCGTTTCAACATTAGATTACCAACTATTGAAGACTATCAAAAATATGACATCCCATTTAGAAGTTTCTCAATGTTCGCTGGGTGATTGGGAGAAGGCGATTCTGATGGGCTATGATGTCTGGCGACAGGTAGAGAAAAATCGTGGAGGAACGGTAGTTGTTGACCTTGATGCACGCTTGATAACCTATTTGGAAGAGTCTAGTCTGCGTTTAGCCTCTGTGTAAATAAAAAATTCACTTAACGATATCTTGCGGGGGGAAAAATGAGTTTTTGGTCATCACAAACTTTAAGTTCTCGTCTTCCTAGTTTAATTGAACCATTTAATGACGATCAAATTCAGTCTGCATCATATGAATTGTGTTTAGGAAAAGAATTTTATATTTCAGCCCTTCCTGATACACCTCCGAAAGAACGGAAAAAAATTATTCTTAGCGAGAAAGAAACTGTTCCTATCCCTCCAGGACAGTTTGCATTTCTGATAACTTCTGAAATAATCACAGTTCCTAACAATGCACTTGCGTTTATTTCAATTAAATTTAAATTTAAGTCAAAGGGGCTGATTAATGTTTCAGGTCTTCATGTCGATCCTGGCTATAGTGGCAAACTAATTTTTGCTGTTTATAATGCTGGTCCTCTTCACCTTCATATAGAAAGAGGTGAGAGACTTTTTTCTATATGGTATGCAGACTTAGATAAAGATGATGAAAAGCCACGACAGAAGATAGGTTATGATTTAATTCCCACTGATTTAATGAATAGTCCTGATTCAGTTGCTTCTCTTCCTTCTTTGGTAAAACGTTTGGATGATCTGGAGAAAAAAGTAGAGAATTATTCTATTAAACAGACTTTATTCTTGACGATTGCTGTTGGAGTTCTACTTACTTTTGCAAAGCCAATCGTGGATATATTTATACAGCCATTACTCAATATGATTAAATCTTCTCTTGCCATCTATTAATTTTCAATTGCTAAAATGAATTCAAGCAGTCGCTATATACTTACACGAAATATAGGAATCCGGTTTGGTTTCTGAAAAAATACGTAGGGTGTGTTAGCGACAGCGTAACGCACTAAACCCTTGATAATGGTGCGTTACGAACTCCGTTCTAACACACCCTACAATTGGCGCCTGCGATCGCAAACCATAATTTCCGTGACTTGGTGTCGGTAGGTATTTGGGTCAAATGCTGTCTGAGGAGGGTAAACGCTCTGGTGGGGATTGTGTGGTAATTGTACCCCAAAAATGATTAATCGGAAATAACTAGACTGTTCGGGGGTTATCGAATTATTATGGATGACTGGGAGTTTTTTAAATAGGCTATGAACGCGCAAGAAATAATCCGCTCCATTGAAGCGGAACATCTAAAATCTAATTTGCCCGACATTTACGTGGGCGACACAGTTAAAGTCGGTGTCAAAATCAAAGAAGGCGAGAAATACCGCGTGCAACCATACGAAGGTGTAGTGATTGCCAGACGAAATGGTGGAATTAATGAAACCATTACAGTACGTAAGGTATTTCAAGGTGTTGGCGTTGAACGAGTGTTTCTTTTACATTCTCCGCGCATTGACAGCATCAAAGTCCTCCGTCGTGGTAAGGTCAGACGTGCTAAATTGTATTATTTACGCGATCGCGTAGGTAAAGCTACCCGAATCAAACAACGGTTTGACCGTCCTTTGTAATTCGCAAAGCTATTTATGGGAGAAATCTCCACCTAAAAGCGGCTCCTGCCGCTGATTTGTTCACTAAGCTCACATTCGATTGAAATAAAAGTCAAATTGCGTTAGACTAGATCAAGTTCAGCGCAATGACTGAATTTTACAAGTTTCTTGTGCGCTCTTAGTTCAGTTGGTAGAACGCAGGTCTCCAAAACCTGATGTCGGGGGTTCAAGTCCTCCAGGGCGCGCTCTCCAAAAAACAAAATTGCCCGAAACAATTACACAACTGCTAATTATTCAGCAAGTACGGAAAGTTTTGGGTATACTTGTATTTGCAGCCTTTTTACTTTCATTACTTATCGAAAGTAATAGACAATAGCTGTAAACAAAAGCTCGTCAAAGAATCGCGGAGATAAACGACTGTGGCAAAGAAAAACGAAGCAGAAATGCCAGAAACCACTAATGGGTTAAGCATAACCAATTTTTATCAAGGTCTTAGAGAAGAACTCGATAAGGTGGTTTGGCCCAGTCGCCAGCAGCTGGTGAGCGAATCAGCAGCAGTGTTGCTGATGGTAACACTCTCCGCATCTTTGATATATTTAGTCGATGGATTATTTACTTGGGCAGCAAAACAGGTGTTCTGATGGTTGGTGCAACAGACGAACCACGCAACTTAGAAGAAGCAGAAACAGCGCTGGATGCTTTGCAAGAAGCACGCTGGTATGCAGTACAAGTAGCTAGTGGCTGTGAAAAGCGTGTAAAGACAAACTTAGAACAGCGCATTCAAACATTTGATGTAGCTGATAAAATTGTCAATGTGGAAATTCCCCACACGCCAGCAGTGAAAATCCGTAAAGACGGCAGTCGCCAAAACACAGAAGAAAAAGTGTTTCCTGGTTACGTGTTAGTGCGGATGGTTATGGACGATGACGTCTGGCAGGTAGTGCGAAATACATCCCATGTCATAAACTTCGTGGGAGCCGAACAAAAACGCGGCACAGGCAAAGGTCGCGGTCACGTCAAACCAATGCCCCTCAGTGCCTCAGAAGTAGAACGGATCTTCAAACAAACCGCCGAACAAGAAGCAGTTGTCAAAATTGACATGGCGACTGGTGATAAGATAATCGTGCTTAACGGTCCATTTAAGGACTTTGAAGGCGAGGTGATTGAAGTTAGTCCAGAGCGGAGTAAGCTAAAAGCTCTGCTTTCGATTTTTGGACGAGATACACCAGTAGAATTGGAATTTAATCAGGTTGAGAAACAGAGCTAAATAGAAAATGGCAAAAAAAGTAGTAGCGATTATTAAACTGGCTTTGAACGCTGGGAAAGCCAACCCAGCACCGCCAGTTGGACCGGCGCTAGGTCAACATGGTGTGAACATCATGATGTTCTGCAAAGAGTACAACGCCAAAACAGCAGACCAAGCTGGGATGGTAATCCCAGTAGAAATTTCGGTTTTTGAAGACCGGAGTTTTACTTTTGTACTGAAAACGCCACCAGCATCAGTGTTGATTCGCAAAGCAGCGAAAATTGAAAAAGGCTCAAACGAACCCAACAAAAAGAAAGTTGGCTCCATTACCAAAGCGCAATTGCAAGAAATAGCCCAAACCAAAATGCCCGATCTCAACGCCAACGACATCGAAGCGGCAATGAAGATTGTGGAAGGTACTGCGAAGAATATGGGCGTAGCGATCGCGGATTAGTCAAGAGTCAAAAGACTTAGCGCTTATAACTAAATTTATCGGGGGAGAGAACAAACCTCGCTAATTACCCCAGGAGAGAAAAATGACCAAAAAAGTATCACGCCGATTACAGGCACTTCTAGAAAAAGTAGAAGACACTGATTATGCACCGATTGATGCTTTATCGCTGCTGAAAGAAACAGCAACAGCAAAGTTTGCCGAAGCAGCAGAAGCGCATATCCGGTTAGGAATTGACCCGAAGTATACAGACCAACAGTTGCGAACCACTGTAGCATTGCCGAAAGGCACAGGACAAATCGTCCGAGTGGCAGTAATTGCGAGAGGGGAAAAAGTAAACGAAGCAAGCAACGCCGGTGCTGATATCGTCGGTTCGGAAGAACTGATTGAGCAGATTCAGAAAGGCATGATGGACTTTGACAAGCTGATTGCCACACCTGATGTGATGCCACAAGTAGCGAGGCTGGGTAAATTGCTTGGTCCGCGTGGTTTGATGCCATCACCCAAAGGGGGAACGGTGACATTTGATGTCGCAAGTGCGATCGCTGAATTCAAAGCTGGTAAATTAGAATTTAGAGCCGATCGTACTGGCATAGTCCATGTTATGTTTGGTAAGGCAACCTTCTCGCCCGAAGATTTGTTGGTAAACTTGAAGGCGTTGCAAGAGACGATTGACCGTAACCGTCCTTCAGGAGCCAAAGGTCGTTATTGGCGGACAATGTATGTGTCTGCTACTATGGGACCATCGATTAAAGTCGATGTCAACGCCCTACGCGATTTGAAACTGAGCGAAGCCTGATAATGGCTAGTGGGTAATCGAAGCAATTACCCATTGCAAATTGCCAAAATTGAATAGGCAAAACCAAAGACAGCAGGTGTCAATAGCTTAATATCCTGCCGAGGTTTGCAGTTTAATTGCTTGAAGTTGCACTGGTAAAAAGTGCGATCGCAGCATGAAAAACATTGCAAAACCCCGGCTGATATAGCTGGGGTTTGTTGTTTTGGGTAGGTCAGAAAAAAAATGCTTTCTTTAGGGAAAGCCAAAAATTGTTTAAGGAGGTGAAACAAAGATGGGAAGAACGATAGAAGATAAAAAAGCGATCGTTGCTGACCTCAAAGAAAGTTTGAGTGAGTCAACTTTGGCACTGGTAATTGAATACCAAGGGCTAACAGTTGCCGAAATCACTGACTTACGGCGGCGGCTACGTCCGAGTGGCACTGTTTGTAAGGTGGCAAAGAACACCTTGATGGGCATTGCCATTGAAGGACAGGAAAAGTGGCAACCGATGTCTGAGTTGCTCAAGGGTACCTCAGCCTTTTTGCTAGTTAAAGAAGATTTCTCTGGCGCAATTAAGGCTTACCAAGACTTTCAAAAAGCCAGCAAGAAGACAGAACTTCGCGGCGGCGTTATGGATGGTCGCCTGTTAAAAGAACCTGATGTCAAGGTACTTGGAGACTTGCCATCTAAGGAACAACTCATGGCGCAAATTGCCGGAGCTATCAACGCCTTGGCTACCAAGATTGCTGTGGGTATCAACGAAGTACCCAGTTCCTTGGCGCGGGCTTTGCAGGCAGTTGCTGACAAGGATAAAGCCGACGACGCCGAAAGCGACAACACCAAAAGCGACAACGCCGAAAGCGAATCGTAGTTAGGAGTTAGGAGTTATGCCAATTTTATGTGAGGCTGCACCTGGTCGCCCTCAGGCTGGAAGCCTGAGGCTACACAAACAAAGCCCACCTGCGTGGGCTAATAAGGCGCGTCTTCATAAAAAACGGTATCAGGAGTAGGAGTTAGGGGAAAAGATATCAACTAACAACTAACAACTAACAACCATCAACTAACAACCAACAATCAATAAACAAATTACAGGAGTTATATCAATGTCTGCTGCAACCGAACAAATTTTGGAACAATTGAAATCCTTGACTTTGCTAGAAGCATCTGAATTAGTCAAGCTAATTGAAGAAGCTTTCGGCGTAAGTGCTGCATCCACTGGCGGTATGATGATGATGGCTGGTCCTGGTGCTGCTGCTGCGCCTGCTGAAGAAGTAGTAGAGCAAACCGAGTTTGACGTGATTCTAGATTCAGTTCAAGCTGATAAGAAGATTGCCGTACTGAAGATTGTCCGGGAATTGACCGGTTTGGGTCTGAAAGAAGCCAAAGATTTGGTGGAAGCTGCACCCAAGGCTGTTAAAGAAGGTATTGCCAAGGATGCGGCTGAAGATGCTAAGAAGCGCATCGAAGAAGCTGGTGGTAAGGTGACTGTGAAGTAGTCAACTAAAGTATGAAGGATGAAGGATGAAGGATGAACGATGAAATTACCCCAGCCCATAAAGGGAAGTTGCTCTGAAGTATCGAAAAAAGCTTGTTTTTCGCCCACCTCTCTTCGAGGCATGTACCGAGTTCCTTTTTTATCCTTTATTCTTTACACTTCATACTTATTTATGGACGTTTCAAAATTGGCAGCAACGCGATCGCTTTACCGGGTTAAAGTTTTCTCAATGCGGCGGTCAGGGATAAGCCACATGACCGCGACCAAAGTGTATAATATGCAGGCAAACCAGGAGTTCACAAAGGAAAGCCCAATTGCCACGGCATAAATCAACAGCGATACTTTGCCTTTAAAGTCTCCACCAAGTGCGCTTGCGAGAGCAGAATCTTTACCGTGGGAAGCAACGAGGACGCGGGCAAGGATGTAATAAGCGATCGCACTTAACAGCAACACAATGCCGTATAGGGCAACCGGTAAGGTAGCAAAGTGGTTTTCACCCATCCATCCACTGACGAAGGGAATTAGTGACAAAAAGAACAGCAGATTTAGGTTAGCCCACAAGACACTACCATTAACGTGGCGAACCGCCTGTAATAAATGATGGTGGTTGTTCCAGTAGATACCGAGATAGATAAAACTAAGCACGTAACTTAGAAATACTGGGATTAGCGGACGCAGGGCAGCTAAATTGTCTTCATGAGGCACTTTCAATTCCAGCACCATAATGGTGATGATAATAGCGATTACACCATCGCTAAATGCTTCTAACCTACCTTTCCCCATATGCTAGCGTACACTCCTGTTCTGCTGAATTCAACTTAAGTTCGACAGCGATCGCCCTCTCATTTTCTCACAAAAGACGGCTCGTAAACCTGGTGTTTGGTGTGATTCCAGCTAATACAGACGTTAGGCAAGAAGCCTTTTAGATCCCCGACTTCTCAAAGAAGTCGGGGATCTGTACTAGCGAACGTTTATATATGATTGGCGATCGCATAATTTTAAGTGGTTAATTTGTCAGCGCGATCGCATAGTTGTTAACGCTTTTTTATTACTCTCGCCAAATTAAATTTTAAACCCTATTTTCAGCTTAGTCCGCGTAGGCGGACTTTGTTTGTGTAGCCGCGATTTTAATCGTCGGGGCTTCTTCAAAACAGTGGGCGGAAAATACTCGAAAATAGAGATATTACAATTGTGCTTTGAACCAACCATGACTGAAGTAAAACCTACTCGTACAGTCCGACGGGGAAGAATATTCCCGGAAATCCAGTGGACAGAAGAACAAAAAGCACTTCGTAGAGCAGAAGATGAGAAATTCCACCAACGTTGTCAGGTTATTTTTGACCGCGTTAAGCTGCACTACATAGAAACTCACTACAACTGGTATATGATTGTTGAGCCGGATTGTGGAGACTATTTTATTGATCGCGATGAAGAAGTAGCAATGAGCATGGCTCGTAAAAAACACCCTGGTACTATACCATTATTTCTCTTCCAAATTAATGAGACAGGGGTTTCCGGAACGATATGATAACTGGCTGGTTTGGTGATGAGGATGAGTTATTCTTTGAAGTTGAACTTATTACTTCGGATGGTTTAGAACTACCAGTAGATGCAATGTTTGATACAGGTTTTTCTGGCTGGTTAGCTATTAACGAACAAGATTTAGAGGGGCTAGACTGGATTTACGTGCAGACACGAGTGCAACGGACAGCACAAGGAGAAGCAGATTTTAAAATCTACGCTGGTAAGGTACGAATTGATGGGCAAGAATTTGATATTCCTGTTCACGTTGGACAAGGTGTACCGGAAGTTTTACTTGGTCGTCAGTGGTTGAAAACTAAACGATTGGTAGTTGATTTACCGTCTGGAGAATTAACGCTCTTATAAACCAATATTTATACTTAATCCCATTTGACTTTCGACTTTTGACTTTTGTGCCAGGTATCGAAATCGCCAAATGCCTATGAATTCGTAGAAAATCCTTTAGAAACAAATCTTTATAAAAGGCTGGAACGCTTATATGTTAAAGTTTACAAGTCGCAGTGCGAGAAAAAAATATCGGTAGCGGTATTCCCCACCTCCCACCGTAACTATTAATCCCACCCCTAACATCCGACGGTAATCCACCCCGAAACTTTGGGCTATATGGGTTATCTTTTATACGCTTTATTAACTCTTCGTACTGCACGTATCCCCTGCGGTTCGGCTCCGACTCTTTTTGTCTTTCATTGTACCACCCGACAGCGCTAGCGAAGTGTAAGTAATTTTTTATATCGTTATCATTCCAATCTTCTACTTTAATACCCAGTCGATTTCCTGTATCTACCCAAATTTTCGTCTGTACGCTGAAACCAAAATTCCCTTTTGAGTTTTGCACCCAATAATCATCAATTTGTTTAAGAACAGGACAGGAAAAATTTTCTATTTGTGGGTAATCAAGGTAAAATCTTCCATTAGCGATAAAAAGCACCATTCTCCAAGTTGTTTCGTCAGCTTGTTCCCATTGTTCCCCTATCAAAAAAGATTCCAATTCAGCAAAAAAGTGCTGTTTGAGAGATTCCCAAACCTCTTGTCTAAAATTTTCTTGATTCTTATTTGTCAGTAATTCAAGTAATCTTCGATGGACTGATTCAATATCTTGAGCAGTGATAATTTGATCCTTTTTAAAGGGGTTAATTTCGAAAGGATGATTTTTAAGAATTTTATATGCTTCTTGATAAGCTTCTATTGCTTTTGTTTTATCTTTTTCATCAAGTAAATTTCCTTCAGTCTTCTTAGCCAAAACCTTAATTTGCAATTCTTGCTCAGAAGTAATATTATTTCCTTTATCTTGTAAATACTTCAAACTTTCTGTGATATTTTTTTGCGCTTCATCTGGCTTTTCAAGTTGTTGATTTGCTTGTGCCATAGAAGCCAATAACAGCGCTTGCTTGAGGTTATGGTCATTAACTCTAAATGATAAACCAGCCTGCCTTAAAGCCTGGTCTGACTCATCTGTCAGATTTTTATTTCGTAAGTCTCCAGCTAGTTGAGATAGTTTTTGAACAGTTTTAATTTCATTCTCTATCGAAGCTGAGGGGGCGACGAAACCAGCTAAAACATAGACTCTATAAGCTTCATAGCTCTTAAACCTTGTTGATAATACTTGTATTTATTGCGATTAAGTCTCATTAATTCCGTGATTAATTCCA
>CASBQA010000214.1 GCA_949127635.1 Nostocales cyanobacterium PMM_0069
CCCATGCCCCATGCCCATTGCCCCTTGTCCCCCTTTCCATGTCCCCGAAAAACCCTAACGAACTCGAAGATATCGAAACTCAGCTACTACTGGAGGGAGTGTATCGCTATTACGGCTTTGACTTTCGCAACTATGCAATGGCTTCTCTCAAGCGTCGAATTTGGAATACGATTCGCGCAGAAAAGCTAACTAGTGTCTCTGGACTTCAAGAAAAAGTTTTGCACGACCCCGCTTGTATGGAACGTTTTTTATTGGGTCTTTCGGTGAATGTCACTGCGATGTTTCGCGATCCAAGTTTCTATATTGCTTTTAGAAATAAAGTTGTTCCCCTTTTGCGTACCTATCCTTTTATTCGGATTTGGCACGCTGGATGCTCTACAGGTGAAGAAGTTTATTCAATGGCAATTTTGCTATTTGAAGAAGAATTGTATCACCGTTGCCGCATCTACGCTACTGATATGAATGAAGTCGTGTTACGCAAAGCTAAAGCTGGTATTTTTTCATTGCATTTAATGCAAGAATATACCCAACTTTATTTGCGATCAGGTGGTAAAGAATCTTTTTCTAAATATTATACGGCTGGTTATGATGGTGCTATTTTCCATTCTTTTTTGAAAGAAAATCTCATTTTTTCACCGCATAATTTGGTAACAGATGCTTCTTTGAATGAATTCAACGTTATTCTCTGTCGCAATGTTTTAATTTACTTTAACTCATATCTTCAAGACCAAGTTCATAAGTTACTATATGGAAGTTTAAAGATGTTCGGTGTTTTAGGATTAGGAAAACAAGAAACGCTGATAAATTCACCTTACGAAAAGTTTTATGAGGACTTGGCGAGCCAGGAAAAGCTTTATCGGAGGGTCGAATGATAAAATTTGATATTACTGTAATTGGTGCATCTTGGGGCGGATTACAGGCGATGGAGACGATTTTAGGAAGCTTACCAAAAAACTTGGCGATCGCCATCGCTGTTGCCCAACATCGTCACAAAGATTCGGAGGGTGAATTGATTAACTGCTTGCAAAGGTATAGTGTATTACCAGTGGTTGAAGTGATAGACAAACAGGCGATCGCTCCCGGACAAATTTACCTCGCACCAGCAGATTATCATTTATTAGTAGAACCCGGTCACTTTGCTCTTTCAACCGAAGCACCTGTTTCTTATGCGCGTCCCTCTATTGATGTGCTATTTGAATCTACCGCTGATGCTTATGGAGAGCGAGCAATTGGCGTTATTCTCACAGGTTCCAATCAAGACGGAGCACAAGGACTGGCAAAAGTCAAGGCATATAATGGTTTAGCAATTGTTCAAGATCCAACCACGGCTGTTAGTCGTATAATGCCAGATGCGGCAATTGCAGCAGTGGTTTCAGCAACAATTTTGCCTCTAACAGAAATCGCTCCTTTTTTGGTCAAGCTTTGTTCTTCCTCTTTTCTCTCTAGTTCCGGATAAAAAAAGGTTGGGTTTTAGCATCTTACAATCATAAATTTTGAATTTATAATTTTAATTGATTATGCAGTCTGCACCAAAAGTAAACATTCTCTTAATAGACGATCATCCAGAAAATTTGATTGCTTTGGAGGCAATATTAGAAGGGCTGGGTCAAAATTTAGTTAAAGCTTATTCTGGTGCAGAGGCTCTTAGGTGCTTATTACATCAAGACTTTGCCGTGATATTACTAGATGTGCAGATGCCGGAAATGGATGGGTTTGAGACAGCAACCCTAATTCGGCAAAGAGAGCGATCGCGCAACACACCGATAATTTTTCTCACAGCCTTTGGTGTTAACGATACTATGGTGTTTAAAGGCTATACCTTAGGCGCAGTAGACTATCTGTCAAAGCCGATTGACTCGGTTATCTTAAAATCAAAAGTAACCGTGTTTGTGGAACTGTTCAAAAAAACACTCGAAGTGAAGCGACAAGCAAATGAATTGAAGAGTATGAACTCTGAACTAAGACAAAGTGAAGAGAAATTTCGCGCATTGAGTGCTTGCTCTCCTATTGCGATTTTTTTAACAGATACACAAGGGAAATTTACTTATACAAATCCTAATTGTCAAGCATTTTATAACTTCAAACTTGATGAAAGTTGGGAGGAAGGTTGGGGAAAATGTATTTGTCTAGAAGATCGCGATCGCGTGCTTGCTGATTGGTCGCATTCTATTCGTTGCGGGCAGACATACTCTTCGGAATTTCGTATTCGCCGGACAGATAATACTTTGTGCTGGGTTCATGTCCGCACATCGGTGATGTATTCCGATAATCGGCAATTATTGGGATACGTTGGCACTATTGAAGATATCACAGAACGCAAGCAGGCGGAAGTCGTGCGCGAACAAATGATTCGCGAACAAGCAGCAAGACAAGAAGCTGAAGCTGCCAACCGGATGAAAGATGAATTTTTAGCGATCGTTTCTCACGAACTTCGTACCCCCCTCACCTCAATACTGGGTTGGTCGAAACAGTTGCTTACCAGACAACTTGACCCCACAATTACAAATCGCGCTTTAGAAACAATTGAACGCAATGCCCAATCTCAAGCACAACTGATTGAAGATATCCTCGATGTGTCAAAAATTATTCGGGGAAAGTTGCAGTTGCAAATAGAACCAGTAAATCTAATTGCTTTAATTGAAACTTTACTGGAAACTGTACGCCCACAAGCCGACACTAAAGCCATTCAACTAGAAAGTATATTCGATCCGGAAGTACAAATGATTTGTGGCGACCAACAACGTCTACGGCAAGTTATTGGAAACTTGCTCTCGAATGCAATCAAGTTTACCCCCAAAGCCGGACGAGTTGAAATCAGTTTGTCGATGGGCAATGGAGAACAAGGGGACAAGGGGACAAGGGGACAAGAAGAATTTCTCTCCCCATCCCTCTCCCCCTCTGGGGAGGGGGAGAGGGGGCATAGGCGCTAACTTAAGAGTTGCCAATCGTGCCCCGTCCTGTTAACAGGGAGGCGTGCAACCTGCTAATCTGCTCGAAGAGGAATGGGAGTTTCTTACGGAATTGCTTCCAAAAGATTGGCGCGAACAGGCGCGTAAGACTGGCGCTTTGCGCCGGGCTCGCGGCATTGACAGTGCCGATTGCCTGCTCCAACTGATTCTCATGCATACGGCGACTGGTCTGTCTTTGCGGCAAACCGTCGTACGCGCCCGCGAGCAATCCATCGCCGACATTTCCGATGTTGCCCTGCTCAAGCGACTCCGGTCCAGCGAGGCGTGGTTGCGGAGTCTCACCTCTCGAATGACCGAACTGGGCGAGACTGAACTGGTGCAGCGAGTGTGTTCGCAGCGTCGGGTCCGAGTGGTGGATGCCACCACCATCGAAGAGCAGGGCGGTGCGGGGACCGACTGGCGTGTGCATTACACTCTGTGCTTGCCGGACTTGAATTGCGACTTCTTCGAGCTGACCGATGAACACGGCGGAGAGACCTACCGGCGAATACCGGTCGAGCGGAAAGACCTGATCC
>CASBQA010000215.1 GCA_949127635.1 Nostocales cyanobacterium PMM_0069
AAATAGATGCGATCGCCAAAAATCCTAAAATACAATTAAACAAATCCACTGTGCCACTACCTAATATAGCTCGGTAAAAAAAGGTTTAAAGCTGGCTCCAGTGTTACCTACGTGGCTAAAACCCTATACAGACAAAGCCTGGGTCGTCAGACTTTGTACGCACAACGCCCACAGGCTATAAACCTGTGGGCATTTTTGCACTCGTTGGGATGCTCCCCTATCAACCAATACCGTTCAGTCAAGCCCGATCAGACGAGCGTAGAGACGCGAAATTTCGCGTCTCTACATGGTTTCGCGTCTCTACAGGTTTTGCGTCTCTACAGGTCTAAAATCGGTAGCAAAAATCCTTAACACCAAGCATATTGCCCTATCAACTATCAACCAGCAACTATCAACCAACAACTTTGATATCGCTGCGTTCTACATAATAAGAACCCAAAACAATAGCATCCATATGAGTTCTTAAGAAGCACTTGATAGCTTCATCTGGTGTCCGGACGATGGGTTCATTTTCGTTGAGGGATGTGTTGAGAACAATGGGAACACCTGTACGTTGAGCAAAAGTATTAATTAAGTCCCAATAGAGGGGATTGGTACTGCGACTGACAGTTTGTAAGCGTCCAGTACCGTCAACATGGGTGACAGCAGGAATTTGTTCTCTTTTTTGAGAGCGAATTTTAAAGACTTTTTCCATGAATGGTGCCGGTTCATCGATTTCAAAGTATTCGCCGACTCTTTCTTCTAAAATGCTAGGAGCGAAGGGGCGAAACTTTTCTCGGAATTTGATTTTTAGGTTGATTATATCGCGCATATCAGCACGACGCGGGTCGGCTAAAAGGGTTCGATTGCCTAAAGCTCTAGCTCCAAACTCCATCCTACCTTGAAACCAACCAACTACTTTACCTGCACACAAAGCATCTACAACATGATTTAAAAGTGCATCGCGCTCTAATTTTTTCGGTTGCAGATTGTGGTGTTGCAAAGCTAACAAACATTCTTCATCAGAAAATTCTGATCCCCAATAAGCATGATTTAAAACAAATTTTCTCGGTTGTTTTAGCATTTGATGCCAAACGTAAAAAGCTGCACCAAAGCATGTGCCGTTGTCAGCCGCACCTATGGGAGTGTAAACATTTTTAAAAGGGGTATTTTGAGTGATTTTGCCATTAGCGACAGAGTTCATCGCTACACCACCCACCAAACAGAGATTTTCGCTCTTGTAGCGATCGCTTAAACAATTAAGCAGATGAAAGATAATTTCTTCAGTCACAGCTTGCACAGATGCAGCGATATTTTGATGCTTTGATGTCACTTCCGATTTCGGATCTCGCGCTGCACCGAGTAATTTTTCTAACTCTGGGCTGTGGAATGCTTGGACAGTTGGAGAACCACTTTCCCAATTCATGGCAATACCTTGGGTGTGGTGGTTAAAGTAGTCGAGATTTAATTCAAAGCTGTCTCCTTTGGGATATATAATACGACGAAAGGCTTCTAAGTATTCAGGTTCGCCATAGGGGGCTAATCCCATAACTTTATACTCATCACCGTAGGCAGGAAAGCCCAGGTATAAAGTAATAGCATTGTAAAGGTAGCCGACGGAGTGGGGGTAGTGAGTGCGAGAGAAATATTCTAACTCGCTACCGCGTCCGGCAGCCGAGAGAGTGCTGACAAAATCTCCCATACCGTCGATTGAGAGAATTGCCGCTTCTTCAAAAGGAGAAACAAAAAAACCACTAGCCAAATGGGTGGTATGATGTTCTAAACTATGGATTTTGGCGCGGATATGTTCGCTTTGGCAGTGAGAGGCATCGGCTAATTGTTGCAGAAGACTCGCAGATTTGGTTTGTTTGTTAAATCGATCCAAAAGCGATCGCACAGAAGGGCGATTTTGTAGGGTAAATAGTAACTTGCGATTGAGGTTAGCTTTGGGATTGAAAGATACAGCCACATGCTCTAAGTCTGTAGCACTAATACCACCAATTTTTAAACAATAGCGGATAGATTCTGCCGGAAATCCAGCCCAATGTTTAACTCGATTAAATCGTTCTTCTTCAACTGCGGCAACGAGTTCACCGTTTTGGATTAAGCAGGCTGAAGCATCGCCATGATAAGCGTTAATTCCGAGGATGTTCATAAGATTAAGTTTGATAAATTGATTTTGATATTTCCAACCCATGAGCAAGGGGAAGGATGGCAACGTTAGACGTACAGGAATGATGTTGAGTAGGGTGAGGATAAAACCTACTCAACTAACAATCCAATCTTTTTTGAGTAGGCTATCTTACATATTGCACCGAAAAAGTGCGAGTGTAAGTCGAGCCAAAGTCAAGAACAACAGAGGATGGTTTAATCAGGAAATTAACTCGCATATAAAAGGTTATCGTCCCATGAATATCCGTCAAGTCTCCAAATTTGCTCTCTGAATAAGGCGATTTTTTTGAGCTTTTCTTAAGTAAAAAACAGTAATCCAACTTAACAAAAAGCTTATTAAAGCGCAGGTTGAAACTGCTTTAATTCCCGCGCAAAGCTGCCTTGTCCACACAACTAACGGCTTAATAGTTTACGAAATTTCTTCCGGATCAATCCCCATAGCCCGAAGTCTTTCAGCTAATCTAACAGCTTTTTGTTCGGCTTGTTCAGCCCGTTGACGTTCTTGTTCTGTCCGTTGACGTTCTTGTTCAACTAACTCACTTCCCCAAAGCAATAAATTTCCAGATTTATCCCACCAGCGTAACCAATAACCCTCAAACTCTGCTTTTTTACCCATCCATATACCCAGAAATAAGTTCAAAGCTTCTATCCAAAAACGTTGATTTTCATCTGGGGATTGTGCTTCGTACTTACCATTCACCAAGTTGTAAACTTCTAAAATAGCTATTTGCGGATGAAAAATCACGTAAGTGGGAATTTTTAAAATTTGTTCGTAAAAATACCACTTACCGTAGGAATAATGAGGATTAATCGAGTATTCCCCTCCTTCCGTTGCTGAGATAAATTCCATGACAATAGTGGGGTTTTCTCCCTCAGCATGAGGAGTGTAGCTACGGCGAATTTCCCCTGGGGGTAAAGGCTTAACTGATGGGACATAAACCCAATCAGGAGCTTTGACAACTGTTTTGTCTCCAACTGTGGCACAAATACCAAAATTGCTGGCAATCAACATTGATTCGAGAATTAAGCCAGCTAATTCTAGAGATTCTCGCAGAGCAGCAGCTAGCAGGGGTTGCAGGTTATTTTCCACTGGTTCATCCGGTAGGGGAAAATCCGCCGGTAGTTTCTCCCAGGTTATAGGGGGTATGGTATTTCGCGGCTGAACTTGCAAAGATGTCATGGTCAGAGGCGATCGCTAAAGGTATCCATTTCTTCTATGATAATGTGCTTCCAATTCATGTTTTAGTGACATCTTTGTGAATTTACTTTTGAGTAAGGATAGCTTGATAAGCGGTGCTTAAATTTTGAGCGATCGCACTCCAAGAATATTGGCTATTCACCAGACGTTGACCATTTTCACCTAACTGTTGTCGTAGTTTTGGAGATTTGAGTAATTGAGCGATCGCATTTGCTAGAGCATCCTCTTCTCCTTCCACAATTAGTCCAGCTTTCGATAAAGCAATTTCTGGAGCTATTTGCACACCAGGAGTGACAATTACTGGCAATCCCACTGCCATAGCTTCTGCGACTGCAATACCAAAGTTTTCTGAAAAGGATGGCAAAACAAAGATATCAGACCCTTGGAGGAGCAATTGTTTCTCCTTACCTGTGACGAAACCGGCAAATGAAGTTTGAGAAGTTAAACCGCAGTTTGCTATTAAATTTTTCAGGTCATCAACATAGTCTGGCTCTCCTGCACCAGCTAAAATTAGATGGAAATTGTCATTTTTATCAGCCAATTGTTTAAGCGATCGCACCAACAAATCGGGACGCTTTTTGTAATGGAGACGAGAGAGAAACAGCACCACCGGTATCTCACTCGCAATTCCATAAACATAGTGAAGCTTCTGTTTAGCTTCTGGCAAATAAATTGGCTGATTCACTCCTAAAGGTAAGGTAATCGTAGGAGTTTTAATGCCAAATTGGCGGACATCTTCGGCTTCACTAGCTGACGTGGAATGTATCGCAGCAGCACGATTCAAATTATGTCGCTCAATCAAAAGTGTATATATTTGTTTTTTGAGACGACTTTGGGCTAAAGCCCAAGGCTCTAATTGTCCCATCGTTCGGACTGTGTAGGGAATACCTTGCCATCTCGCAATTGTCCCAGCACAGCTAGAGCCATAGGAAAATAGATAGTGAATATCCAATAAGTCGTAATCTTTGATATGCTGCCAAAGCCAACGAGTGAGTGCTTCCGAGAAGATAAACTCCTTCATTCGATGAGAATATCGGGGCAAAAACCATACAGGAACTTGCTGATATTCGACACGTTGATTAAGGGGTACATCTAACACTAATTCATCTTGACCATTATCATTAGTCGTGGCAATTTCAGTGTCAACACCACACTCACGCAAAGCTTTAACTAAATTCAAAACTACTTCGGTTGGTCCCCCTAAAGTTGGACTGACTGAAGGGATAACATGTAAAATTTTCACCTGGAATTCATTAAGCTAGCTAGGGTTTGTTTGAACTGTTCAAAACCGAAAGTATCTATTACTTTCCGCCGAAGAATTTCAGGCTGATACAAGATGGGATGGGGATAAGTGCCTTTTAAAATTTGCATCAAAGATTGAGCGATCGCTTCCACATCATCCGGGTTGACTAAAACACCTAATTCTCCCCCACAAAGAGCATCAATTGCTCCATCTTGATTGCCTCCTAGAACGGGTTTGCCACAGGCTAATGCTTCTAAATATACAATCCCAAAGCCTTCGCCTTTACTGGGCATGGCAAAAACATTACAAAGATTGTAGTAGTCACAAAGTTCATTGTCAGGTATAAATCCTGCTAAAGTAACGCAATCTTCCAAACCTAATTCACTAATCAGATGCTCAATTCGGCGGCGATCATCCCCTTTGCCAACTATTATGTAATGAACATCTGGAAGGTGATACCTAATTTCAAGTAAAGCTTGAATAATTTTGTCATAACCTTTGTAGCCATCAGCACTTGCTAATCTAGCTACGGTTAAAATAATTGGCTGTTCGGGTTTTAGTCTGTATCGGTCTAACAAATATTTCGGTTTATCTGTAATTTTGAAGCCGCTGGCATCAAATGTATTAGGTAAAATCGAGATTTTACTAGGATCTAAGTTCTGTTCTTTCAGCAGGCGATCGCGTGTGTAATTACTCACTGCTAGAATGCGATCGGCATGAAATAAAGCAGTTTTGAGGGTAGGGTTTGTGATATTCCAAGCATCAACACCGTGAGCAACAGTCCAGTAAGGTATACCTTTTAAGCGTTTTAGTAAATAGGCAACAATCGTAAAATTCAAATGAGAAGTGATAATCAGATTAGGGCTTTGCCAAATACCAGATTTGAAAATTTGAGTAGCAAAGGCAAGCGTCCTTAACTTTATATACCACTTACCTGCAAAGTGAAATCGGGTGTTATTTATAGGAGAGACATTTGATAAGCAGCGAGTATCGTGTTTGAGAAAAACATCATACTCAGTATGAGGATATAAGCTTTGTAACGCTTCGAGCAAGAAAGCGGAATAGACCTGTACACCACCTTTAAATTCAAAAATATTAGGAAACCATATGTGTAAATGCTTGTATTTTTTATATTGGCGATTATTTTTGATGTTTCTATCCTGATTTAACAAATAATCGGAGTCAACATTTATCTTCATCATACGAGATATTTCTTCACATAATTTTAGCTTGACTCAAAGATTTGCCGTCAATGACTTGCTGATAAATTTCAACATATTGACTAATCATTATTTCAACTTTAAATCTTTGGGAATTAACAAATCCTTTTATTTTATATTCTTCTAATATAGGAAAATAGTCAATAATTTTTTCTGCGGCTTTTTCAGGTTTATCCGGTTCTATATATATAGCTGCTTCTCCTCCTACATCATTCATCGGAGGACGGTTTGATGTAAACACGGGACAACCACAAGCTTGAGCTTCTATAATTGGCCAGCCAAACCCTTCAGAAAGGGAGGGAAATAGTAAGGCAGTAGCTGAAGAATATAGCGATCGTAAATTTTCATTATCAACATTCAATAACTCTATAACTTTTTTAGTCATATTATGCATGTTAATAAACTGGCACATTTCCGCTGTTATGGGTTTACCAGCCATGACTAAATAAAAATTGGGCTGTTTTAGTTTCAACATTAACTGATAA
>CASBQA010000216.1 GCA_949127635.1 Nostocales cyanobacterium PMM_0069
AAACTGTAGAAACTGCCTTGGAAGTAGCAGACGATGAAGATTTGTTGGAGATACGAGAATCTGAAGTTGCTTTTAATGAGGTAACTTCAGAAGTTGAGATAATCGAGAATGAATCTGTTGCATTAGAGTATATCAGAGCACAAGCTAAAGCTATAGAAGATGTAGATACGGCAAATTATGCCTCTGTTTTAGATGAATTTGCCGACTTAGAAACACTACTAGAAGATGGAGTAACATCTACCCCTGATATAGAGATATCAGACATGGATTTTGCTGATTTAGAAGCGTTGCTAGGTGAGGAAAAAGCATCAACGGTAACACCGACTGTTAATAATGTTACAAGTTCGACTGTATCCTCAGAACTAGCAGATGAATTTGGTGATTTAGAGAAACTACTGAAAGAAGCAGATCAAACGATATCGCATTCACCAGCGGTAACATCAAGCACAGGCAAAAATCAACGTCAGTCGCGTCGGGGTGCGAGATTTGAAGAAACAATGCGTGTGTCGGTGAAGCATCTAGACGATATGACTAACTTAGTTGGGGAGTTGGTAGTAAATCGCAACACCTTAGAAGAGGATCAAGGACGACAGCGACAATCCCTAGATAACTTGTTGCATCAGATACAACAGTTATCGGGTGTGGGAGCGAGGATGCAAGAATTATACGAGCGATCGCTTATGGAAGCTTCTTTATTAGCTAGTCGCAAACACAAAGAATCTTTTCCGATAGTTAGTGATTCAAATACCGACAGAGGATTTAGCGAACTGGAAATGGATCGCTTTACTCCTTTCCACACGCTTTCTCAAGAAATGATTGAATTGATCGTGCGGGTACGAGAGTCAGCGAGTGACATTGACTTTGTTACTGATGAAACCGAACGGGTAGCACGACAGTTTCGACAAGTAACTACTCAATTGCAAGAAGGACTGACAAAAGCGCGAATGGAGCCTTTTTCTCAAGCTACCGATGGTTTGCAACGAGGAGTGCGCGACACTGCGATCAAGAATGGCAGACAAGTGGAACTTGTGATTGAAGGTGGAGAGACTTTCATCGACAAAATGATTGTAGAGCATTTAAAGACTCCTTTAAATCATATGCTCAATAATGCGATCGCTCACGGCATTGAAACCCCGCAAATCCGGCAACAGCAAGGTAAACCACCTGTGGGAACAATCACCGTCCGTGCTTTCCACCAAGGAAACCAAACGATTATTTCTGTTAAGGATGACGGTGCAGGTATTAACATAGATCAAGTGAAAGCAAAGGCGATCGCTCAAAATTTAATTAGCACCGAAGAAGCTAAAAGCATGTCTTCCATTGAGGTGTATGACTTGCTGTTTGAACCGAATTTTAGCACCAAAGACGAAGCTGATGAATTATCAGGTCGCGGTGTCGGTATGGACGTAGTTCGCACTTCTATCAGTGAAATTCGCGGTACAATTACTACTGATTCTACCTTAGGCAAGGGAACCATTTTCACAATTCGTTTGCCGCTGACTTTGAGTATTTGTAAAGCTTTGTGTTGCGTTTCCGACAAAGCGAGAATTGCCTTCCCGATGGATGGTGTGGAAGATACTTTAGATATACCTGCGAAAAATATTCAGACAAATGCCGAAGGACAATCATTTATATCTTGGCGCGATACAACCTTACCATTCCGACCGCTGAAAGAACTTTTAACTTTCAATCGGTTACTCAGCCGAGGTAACGTTTACGGGGGAAATCGCGACGATGATATGGTTTCTGTGATTGTGGTGCGATCGGCAAATACCTTGATTGCTCTGCAAATAGATCAGGTACTCAGCGAACAAGAAATAGTCATTAAGCAGTTTGAAAGACCGGCACCAAAACCGATTGGTGTAGCTGGTGCTACCGTCCTCGGTGATGGTCGAATTATGCCGATCGCTGATGTGCTAGAAATAATTGACATCTTCCAAGGACGCACGGCAAAACAAAGTGGTCTCAGTCTCTGGGAACAAAATATTTCCACTTCCGCAGAAATACCTACTAAGATTGACCCGACAGTGTTGATTGTCGATGACTCAATTACAGTCCGCGAGTTGCTTTCTCTCACCTTTAACAAAGCAGGTTATCGCGTAGAACAAGCGCGTGATGGTCAGGAAGCTTGGGATAAACTCCGCTCCGGTCTCCCCTGCGATATCGTATTTTGCGACATCGAGATGCCCCGCTGCGATGGTCTGGAGTTGCTTTCTCGCATCCAGAAAGATTCTACCCTCAACCATTTACCGATCGCCATGCTCACCTCGCGTGGTGCAGATAAACACCGACAAATGGCAGTGCAACTAGGTGCTAGTGGTTACTTCACCAAACCTTATCTGGAAGAAGCTTTACTCGAAGCAGCTTCGCGGATGCTGAAAGGGGAAAAGCTGATTAATAGTAACAGTAACGCTTAGGAGCGCGCCACCCGTTATGACTCCCGGTTCGCTCATTTGTGGGCTGCAAGGGATTTAGCAGCACACTTACCCAGACCGATAGTTGTACAATTGAGGTGATGTTGTTTTACAACCGCCTAAATATGGAACAATTAATAGTTCGAGTGGCTGATAAGGAAAAAGCAGAGATGCTATCCAAGATTCTTTCTGCTTTGGATTTCGTTAGTTCTGTAGAAGTAATGGAAGACAAGACGACTATATCTAATAATGAGAAAGATTTTTTTGCTTTGGCAGGGCTGTGGGAAAATAGAAATGTGACTACTGAATCGATTCGTCAAGAAGCATGGCGAGAAGATGTTAAATGATTTTATGTGATACGAATATTCTTATAGAGTTTTATAAGAATAATTCTAAGGTTATCTATGAGCTTCGTCGTATTGGGCTAGATCGGTTAGCTGTTAGTGCCATTACTCAAGCAGAATTATATTATGGTGCTATTAATAAGGTCGAATTGAAGAAAATTAAGAAACATTTAGGATTACTTCATTTTTTCTCTATTGATGTTATGGTATCTGCTCAATTGATTGAGTTGATGGAAACTTACTCTCTAAGTCATAAATTAAGTATCCCCGATGCTTTAATTGCTTCAACTGCATTGGTTTATAATCTTGATTTATATACTTTGAACATTAAAGATTTTCACTTTATTGAAGGTTTGAATTTGCATGAGCCTCCCGTCAATTAGACACCTTATTTTGCAGAAAACTGGATATTGAAAAACTTTTGCGATCGCTGTAATATTTCCTTTAATTACAAGCCCGACTTAAGAGCGATCGCAGCGAATAATGACAGTGTGAGATTTTTGGGATTGCTTCTCTACGAGATGCGTTGCGCGATCGCTTCGGACATTATCCCCAAATTCGTTGCAGATTAAGTACAAAACCAGGTAAAACATTTAAGGCGGAAATAGTTTGAGGAAACTTTAAAACTTCCACATTTTGTCCTGAACGATAAATTTCTACTTCCTGTTTTTTTCGGTTGATCAACCAACCCAATCGACACCCATTTTTCATATATTCATCCATTTTGTCTTGAACTTTTTTCAAAGTGTCGGATGGTGACATTATTTCAATGACAAAATCAGGACATAAGGGAATAAATTTTTCTTTTTGTTCTTTAGTCAAAGCATCCCAACGAGACTTTTCTACCCAAGAAACATCTGGAGAACGGTCAGATCCTGAAGGTAAAGTAAATCCAGTTGATGAATCAAAAACTTCGCCCAATTGATTTTGTTCATTCCATGATGCTACTTGAAGAATTAAATTAACATTACTTCTGCCTGTTTCTCCTCCCGTAGGTGGCATTATAATCAATTCTCCTTGGGCATTGCGTTCTAATTTTAAATCGGGATTTTCTTCACACAATTGATAAAACTGCTCTCGTGTCAGTTTAATTACAGAATTGAGGTTTAATGTAAGTGCTGTCATATCAACCTCTAATTAACTCATCTATTATCAAAAATAGCATCGGCGATTTCAATCGTAGCGTTGCGCTTACAAAGCATCGGCGATTGAAATCGCAGCTATACAAACAAAGTCCGGATGGTGCGCGGACTTAAGGAAAGTTGAAAGTCTGTGTAGCTGCGATTGAAATCGCTTTGAGTATTATTTACTTCACAAAAGGACATAATTAGGTAAAATTAGGTAAACTAATTTCTGCGTTTGTCAAATAAAGGTATTTTTCTATTCCATGCAAATCAACGAGCGTGCATCCAAACTTCCCTTTGCCCCGCTACTGTTAATCGCACCTTTTTTCTTGTGGGGTACGGCAATGGTAGCAATGAAAGGAGTAATTCCCCAAACCACACCGCTATTTATGGCAGGAGTGCGTCTAGTGCCCGCTGGGGTGCTAATCTTAATTGCAACTGCATTCATGGGTAAACCTCAGCCCAAGGGTTGGGCAGCATGGTTGTGGATTGCCTTATTTGCGTTGGTGGATGGGACGTTATTTCAAGGCTTTTTGGCAGAGGGATTAGTCAGAACTAGCGCGGGGTTGGGGTCTGTCATGATTGACTCTCAACCGTTGGCTGTTGCTTTAATGTCGTTGTGGCTATTTCAAGAACATATTGGTTTGTGGGGATGGCTGGGACTAGCATTCGGAGTCACAGGTATTAGTTTAATCGGTTTGCCCGACGAGTTGATTTTGAGTGTTTTCTCAAATCATTCATTCCCCTCCTCCATTCCCCCCCTCTCCTTTTTAGAAAGCGGTGAGTGGTTGATGTTATTGGCTGCGCTGTCAATGGCAGTGGGAACGGTGTTGATTAGGTATGTATGTCGATATGCCGATCCGGTAAGCGCTACAGGATGGCACATGATTATAGGTGGATTGCCTTTGTGGGGAATTTCATTTTTGACAGAATCCCAGCAGTGGCAAAATCTTGTAATATCTGATTGGATGGCGCTGTTATATGCCACAATCTTTGGGAGTGCGATCGCCTACGGATTATTTTTCTATTTTGCTTCTAGCGGCAGTCTCACCAGTCTCAGTTCTCTCACCTTTCTCACACCTGTATTTGCCCTGCTATTTGGCAATTTGTTGCTCAACGAAGTCCTCAGCCCTATACAGTGGGTGGGAGTCTGCCTGACTTTAGTCAGCATTTATCTAATCAACCAACGTGACACCTTAGCGCAAACAAATCAGAAGGTTGCAGTCACAGAACAAAACATTACACAACAACCACTTTTGGAAGCATCTGGGAAAATGCTCAACCCAATAAGCGTATCAATCAGGGAATCTGAACCAGAACCGTTATCTGAACGCTGACTACTAAATATAGGAAAATTGCCTAATTTCTGACTTATGAGAATTTTCATCACCTTTAAAGCTTCTTCAAAATATTTTTGTCAAGATAAAAGTTAACATAAAGCCAGTTTGAAGTTCTTGTGATATCGATAACTTAGAATCTACGTTCTGGCTGCGACTTTGTATATGAGGCTACGCCATTCCTCCATCCTGGTAATTACGTGTCTGACTTGCTTGGGTTTTGACCCCAGTCCAGCAAGCACAGCGAAACCTAACCTAACACCGGAATTCCAACTCCAAATCGTAAATTCCACACAGACGGCACAGTCTTCTATTCTCGAACTTGGTAGTACAGGCGCACAAGTGGAGGCACTGCAAAAACAACTCAAAGAGTTAGGATATTACTATGGTGTGGTAAATGGAAATTATGGCGATCGCACCAAACTCGCCGTCTCTAAATTTCAGAAAGCAAAAAACTTGCTCGCAGACGGTATTGCTGGTGTAGCAACTAAACAAGGTCTGCTGACAGCAGTTAGGCAAAAGCAATCATTATCCCTTGCTGCGATCGCTCCTAACCCGAAAAATGAGAAAGCAAGTACCAAGTCATCTCCACAAAAAGGTTTATTATGGTGGTTGCTAGTTGGTATGGCAACTTTAGGTGGTCTTGGTGCATTACTTTATTTGCTGAGAAGGTCGAGAAAAGTCAAAGAAGTTGAATCGGAAAACTTTCATTTTGAAGTTTTGATACCATCTCAAACAAAGCCGGTTTCTAATTTGTTACCCTTGGAGAGCGCAGCAGATAAAAATGCAGATATAACAAATGCAGAAGAAGCAACTGCACCACCTGCAACAAAAGTACTACCACTAGAAAAAACTTCTCGTTTGGCGAAAGTCAACATCGTTGAAGAGTTGATGAAAGACTTACGCAGTGCTGATCCGACGAAACGACGCAAAGCTATCTGGGATTTGGGACAGCAGGGAGATTCCCGCGCAATTCAGCCACTGATAGAGGTGATGATTGACGCTGATTCTCAACAACGCAGCTTAATTTTAGCAGCTTTGGCGGAAATTGGTACGCGCACACTTAAACCGATGAATCGTGCTTTGGCGATTTCACTGCAAGATGAAAGTCCAGAAGTACGACAAAATGCCATCCGTGATTTGACTCGCGTTTATGACATGATGGCTCAAATTAGTCAGATGTTGTATTTAGCGACGGAAGACTCTAATGCAGAGGTGCAAGCAACAGCGCGTTATGCTCTTTCACAAATGAATCGTATCCGCACTTTGTCGCCTAATCAAGAAAGTCAACAGGAGGATTCGCAGCCATCATAAATTGATTTCTTAAAAAAATCCGAAATCCTTGTAAAGACGTAGCATTGCTACGTCTCTACGTATGACTCTGGACATGTCTATTAGAGCGTGCTTATTTACGCCTATCTATTTAGAAATATTTTAAATGCTTTTAGCAAACTTATGAAATTACTTTTCGTTTCCACTTCCGTTGGACCCCTTGGCACTGGACTGGGCGGTGGTGTGGAATTAACCCTGTATAATATAGCTCAACAAATGATCCAGCGGGGTCATGAAGTGCAAATCGTCGCTCCCGCAGCTTCTACATGGGATAATCTACCTTTAGTACAAATTCCTGGTAATTTACAGATTATTGCCCAAAGCCAAGAACGTACAGACCCGGTTATGATGCCAGAAAATTCTGTTTTGGCAAATATGTGGGATTATGCTCGTCAGGTTCAGGCTGATTATGACTTGATTGTAAATTTTGCTTACGATTGGTTGCCATTTTACCTGACACCTTTTTTCACTCGTCCGATCGCCCACTTAGTCAGTATGGGTTCACTCAATAACGCCCTAGACAAGATTATAAAACAAGTTGCAGAACATTTTCCTCTGACAATTGGCTTTCATACCCAAGTACAAGCTGCCACTTTTGCCCTTGATGCGTATTCTTGTTTGAGTAATGGAATTGATTTATCACTTTATCGATTTTGCGATCGCCCAAAACAACAATTAGCCTGGTTAGGTCGCATTTCCCCAGAAAAAGGTTTAGCAGATGCAGTTGCTGTCGCGCAAATTACCCAAATTCCCTTAAAAATTATGGGTAAAATTCAAGATGAATTATACTGGCAGCAGATTTGTGAAAAGTACCCAAATGATCTGTTTGAATATCTGGGATTTTTACCAACAAATGAAATGCAGCAGGTATTACGTGAGTGTCGGGCATTATTAATGACACCTCATTGGGTAGAAGCTTTCGGCAATGTTGTAATTGAAAGTTTAGCTTGTGGAGTGCCTGTAATATCGTACCGTCGCGGGGGACCTGCGGAAATTATCCAAGATGGCAAAACTGGCTTTTTGGTAGAACCGGATAGCATTTCTGAGTTGGTAAATGCTACCCTGCGTATCGATGAAATTGACCGTCAAACTTGTCGTAGTTCCGCAGAAGCTCAATTTTCTTTAGAAGCCTTAGGTTCACGCTTTGAAAAATGGTTTAAAGAGATTTTAGGTAATAAACATCTGCGAAAATTAAATATGCGTTACTAGAGACGTAGCAGTGCTACGTCTCTACATTCATTTTCGCAAATGTCTAATTGGGAAAAAGTTCTTTATTGTTGACAAGTAGATAATTATTAATGCAATCTCAAAGCGAAAATTCCAAATCCAAAATTGTTCCACCTTTTCTCAAACCTGGTGATTTACTGCGAGTAATTGCGCCTAGCGGTGCTTTGCGAGAATTTGCGACCTTTGAACGCGGGGTAGAAATTTGGCGATCGCGTGGTTACAAAGTAGAAATATCTCCCCAGATAGATGACAAGTGGGGCTATTTAGCAGGAAAAGATAATAAGCGGCGAAACGAACTAGCAGCAGCATGGCAAGATCCAGAATGTCGGGGTATCCTCTGCGCTAGAGGTGGTTTCGGTAGCACCCGCATTTTAGAAAATTGGAATTGGCAGATTAGCGAATTATCTCCAATCCAAAACCCCAAGTGGCTAATTGGCTTTTCTGACATCACTGCGCTATTGTGGAGCTTAGAAAAAGTTGGAATTTCCAGCGTTCATGCACCTGTACTAACAACTTTATCATCAGAGCCAGATTGGTCAGTTCAGCGTTTATTCGATTGGGTAGAAGGTCGTAATATTGCCCCTTTAAAAGGTTCTGGATGGGGTAGAGGTGTGAAAAGTGGAATTTTACTACCAGCTAACTTGACGGTAGCGACTCATCTTTTGAGTACACCATTTCAACCAAATTTAGATAATGTGATTTTGGCATTTGAAGATGTGACAGAAGCACCTTACCGCATTGATCGAATGCTGACACAATGGCGGATGAGTGGTGCTTTATCAAAAGTTAGTGGAATTGCATTGGGTAGCTTTACGAAATGTGAAGCACCTGATAATGTTCCCAGTTTGAGTGTAGAGGAAGTTTTGCGCGATCGCCTGAGCGATTTGGGTATTCCCGTTGTCTCTAATTTACCATTCGGTCACGAAGCACCCAACGCGGCTTTACCAGTTGGTGTTATGGCAACTTTGGATGCAGAGCATGGTGTTTTGAGTATAGGAGCATCGGCAACAGATTAAGATTACGGAAACAAGTTCAAACGAATCCATAATTGTCGTGCCATCATTTGTATTGGGACTTATCTTAATCCTTGCTGTTTCAAAAGCTCATCTACCCAAACAACACTGTTTACTGACATGGCAGGTACAGGTTCTTGAGCGTAGTCAATTACCAAATCATAGTTACCTTCGTTGTATAATTCATTAATTAATGTTTGTATTTCAAGTAATGGTTCTGTATCGCCTTCACGTAAAGGCAAGAGAAAACAAGGTATTGGGTTTTGCAAATTAAAAGCATATAAATCTGCTTTGGGACGCTTGGATGCACGGCTAACCAAAATCCTATAATCAGTTTGAATATTATTTTGTAGTTGTTGAATTGGCTTACCATCTCGCAGCAAATCAACTTCAACTAAATTCGTATAACTTCCTAACACCTGTAACCGTTTTTTTATATAGGCATTTCGTCCTTCTCCTCGACGTTTATTTTTAGGAGAAAGGATTTCAATTACAGTTACGACTTCTTGCGTCGCTACATCTCGCACTTCCAAGTAAGTCTCTTTCACTGTTTCCGGCATCGTAACATCAACTGTCACAGCTTCGACCACTGGAGATGCAACAGCAACACTCGCTGGTTCTGGTAAGGGCATTTTTTCTATACTCTGGACTGCTACATCTGCAACTCCTACCAAAAGCGAATCTTCATCTATTGTTTGATATACTCGCTTTTCAATTGCAACTCTGTACTTTGGACGCAATTGAGGATTTAATTTCCGGAAAATTGCTGCTATGAGAAGATTATGAATTTCTGACCAAAATAGTGGATTTTCTAAATATGGATTCATTCCTGGAAAAGGTGAAACAGCTCCCGTATTAGCGGTTTCCGGAGATAAGGGACTGTCGAATTCAGAGAATGAAGCCATTACAGCACCTCAAAAAAATTACACCCTACCAACATATACATAGGGGTGATAGGGTACTAACTAATTATATCCAAACCAGACGAAAACAAGTTCAAACGAATCCATAATTGTCGCGCCATCATCTGTGGCTGACTGTTCATCTGCAAATAATCAACAGTTATTCTTCCTTCTTCAGTTGTACCTACAATCGTCGCAGATGCGGTATCTACTTGGAAATGATTATCCCATTGGTCTTGTCTTGGATGGAAAAAACGAACTTCGATATTCGAGTCAGGATCTATTCCACTAACACGATTTCCTTTACGCAAATTACAGGAGCGACAAGCAAGAGCTAAATTAAATTCAGAATCTGCACCTTGCTTACTAATTGGTATGATATCCTCGACTTCAAATGGAAAGTTAAACACAAGTTCCGGAGCATGACAATACTCGCATCTATGGTTAGCCCGATCTGCAACCAACCTGTAGTAAGGGTTCATTAACTTGCTGATTCCATTAAAGATGCTGTTCGGGTTGTAGCAGCATTAAGTTCAGCTTCGACAAGATTATCCAACTCAGTTTGCAGTTTTTGCGAGAGTAACTGTCCATCATCGCGTGCTTTGCGCCATAAATCCATTAGCTCAGATAAACGTTTTTGCTGTTCGATATTAAAGAACTGGTCAGGATGAAAGCTTTGAAGTAAAAGTAAAGCACTAAATTCAGTTTCACCTAATTGAGTAGTTAAAGCATCTAAAGCTTGACCGGCAGTTTTGCCAATAGATTGCTTATCTCCTGCGATCGCACGATAAGACCTTTCACCGCTAGCATCAAATATAGGTAATATTGCTACTTTCGTCATGTTCTGGCTTCAAAGTCGCTTGTTAATCAATTGTATATTGTATTTTTGAGGGCGGGGGATGCGATCGCCTGAGCGATTTGGGTATTCCTGTTGTCTCCAATTTACCATTCGGTCACGAAGCACCCAATGCGGCTTTACCAGTCGGTATTATGGCGACTTTGGATGCAGAACATGGTATTTTGAGTATATGATCCCCGTTTGAGAAAATTGGAATTGGTGTGCCTTAAAATTAAACATGCAGAGGAATAATCTCCTCTGCGTCAGAAAATAATCAAATATCTCCCAAACCTAAGCGATCCAAAATAAAAGCGTAATCAAAAGCTAATTCTTTTAAGCTTTCATAACGTCCAGATGCACCACCATGTCCAGCACTCATGTTAGTTTTAAGTAAGAGAATGTTGTTATCTGTCTTCAATTCTCGTAATTTTGCAGTCCATTTGGCTGGTTCCCAATATTTCACGCGAGAATCATTTAAGCCGGCAGTGATGAGTATATCTGGGTAATCTTTCGCCTCAACGTTATCATAGGGCGAGTAAGATTTCATGTAGTCGTAATAAACTTTGTCGTTAGGATCACCCCATTCTTCCCATTCCATCGCCGAAAGAGGTAAGGAAGTATCTAAAATAGTAGTTACGACATCTACAAATGGGACATCAGCAACTACAACTTTAAATAATTCCGGACGCATATTAATTACTGCTCCCATCAATAAACCACCTGCGCTACCCCCGGAAATAACTAAGCGATCGCTTTGTGTCCATTTTTCGGCAATCAGATATTCCGCACATGCGATAAAATCTGTAAAGGTATTTTTTTTCTGCAAAAATTTACCATCTTCATACCACTTGCGTCCCATTTCTTCACCACCACGAATATGAGCGATCGCATAAACTATTCCCCGATCTAACAGCGTTAATCGAGTTGATGAAAACATCACCGGGTAAGAATAACCGTAAGAACCATATCCTGTGAGAAACAAGGGATTTTTACCATCTTTGTTGGTTCCTTGTTTGTAAACAATAGATATAGGGACTTGTGTTCCATCTTCCGCTGTAACCATCAGCCACTCACTTTTATAATGGCTTTTATCATAGTCACCGAGAACTTCTGTCTGTTTTTT
Organism: Nostocales cyanobacterium PMM_0069; assembly: GCA_949127635.1. Taxonomy (GTDB): domain Bacteria; phylum Cyanobacteriota; class Cyanobacteriia; order Cyanobacteriales; family Nostocaceae; genus Hassallia. The sequence goes on from CASBQA010000216.1 coordinate 11,655, forward strand.
CAATTCTTGCTTATCTGTTTCCATATCGTAATCGAACACAGATAATGGTGTGATTAAAGATGTGTAATTGAAGCGCAGAATATTCGTGTTAAATTCTGGGTTGCTTCCTTCATAAAAGGTATATGTAGGTTCTGGAAAAGTGATATTATTTTCCTTACCTGTAGATAAGTTTTGCACTCTTGCAGTTTGCAATCCCGCTTTTCTTTCATAAATTACCAAATGATTGGTAAACAAACTCACCCCTGATAGCATCACATCTTCGCGATGGGGAATTACAGTTTGCCAATTTTCTTTATTCGGCGTTTCTACCGGGGTTTTCAACAATTTAAAGTTAGTCGCTTCGTCATTAGTAACGATGTAAAAATAATCGCTGTGGTGTTCAACATCGTATTCCATCCCTGTAGTGCGTGGATGAATAATCTGAAAATCACCTGTAGGATTATTCGCATCTAAATAATGAATTTCCGTGGTGATGCTACTTGACAAAACCATCAAAATGTATGCTTTACTACGGGTTTTACCAACATCTAAATTGTAAATATCATCTCTTTCGTGATAAATTAAAACATCTTCAGCTGTCGGTGTTTGTAAAGTATGGCGAAATAGTTGATAAGGACGATTTGCCGCATTGATTTTCGTGTAGAATACCGTTTTATTATCGTTCACCCAAGTTAAAGAAAAAGAAGTTTCCGGTATAGTTTCCGAATACAACTCAAATGTGTTCAAATCTAGAAAGAAAATCGTGTATTGTTCAGAGCCAGTAGTATCAGTTGAATAAGCTAATATTTGATGATTAGGACTGATTTGAAATACACCTAAACTGAAAAAATCATGTCCTTGCGCTAGTTCATTTTGATCTAACAGCACTTCTTCTGTTGCGTCGAGACTACCTTTTTTACGACAGTGAATCGGGTAAGCTTTTCCTTCTTCGGTGCGAGAATAATAGTAATAATCATCTTTGCGAACTGGCACTGATAAGTCAGTTTCTTGAATCCGCGCTAACATTTCATCATAAAGCTTTGTTTGCAAAGCTTCAGTATGTTGCATCATGCTTTGTGTGTAGGCGTTTTCGGCTTCCAGATAAGCGATCGCTTTATCGTTTTCAATATCCCGCAGCCAAAAATAATCGTCAATTCGGCGATCACCGTGTAACTCCAAAACTTGCGATTGTTTCTCAGCAATCGGTGGATTCACAATATTATGTTGTAAATTATTATCTTTATTCATATTTTTTTACCTCGATCTGAATATGCAGCAATTACAATCCTAGTTATGATGAACTAGAAATATCATTATGGCGTGATTTTTTCAGCCTACACAACCCAATAGCTGGTACGACTCCCAGAATCACCGCAGTTAATCCTTGTCCACTCAAATACAATATCTGAGTCCGGTTTGCTTCGGGAATAAAATCTTGCACCAGGGAAAGCAACCAAATTGAGATACTGATCAAGAAAAATGAAACTGAGGGTAAAAAAGTCCACCACCAAGCATTTTTTGTGTAGCGTCGCAATACGAGAAATTGGCAAAAACCCAGCCAAATCCCCGAAAAAATATATAAAAAAGTTGACAAAATGCCCAAAATAACAGTTTGATTAGCAGATAAAGTTAAATTTGATGATGCAGCGATCGCGTTAATGTAGGCAATCCATGCTGTAGAAACACTATTAGCAATCAGCCAACCGAAACTAGTCGCAAGCAACCACAACCAACCGGATACATATTGTCGCACAACGATCGCTTGATCTGCACCAAAAATTAAGGCAAAAATTAAATTACTGCTGAAGCTTTTACCCAAAGAGTACCACGTCAGATATTGCTGGAAAATGCTTGGTGGTATCCTTTCGGTAATAGTTTTTTCTAAAGCGATGCTGGCAATTCCACCTACCACCCATCCTAAAACCGTTAAAATCAGAAACTGTATAAAGAAGCTTTGACGCTGCGATCGTTTTATTAAAAGCATTTGCCGCTGAGAATCGTTTGAAGTCAAGGTAAAATCAGAATTATCGGTTTGCATATCAATTT
>CASBQA010000217.1 GCA_949127635.1 Nostocales cyanobacterium PMM_0069
GCATTGGGCATTGGGCATTGGGCATTGGGCATTGGTAATAATTCTTTCCCCTTTTCCCCTTTCCTCTTTCCCCTTTCCCCACTACCCAGTAACCACCTCCCCTTCCGAAATTTGACTGCTAAGAGTTGGACGTTGATTAGTAAATCTCTCTTTCGCTAACTTTGCTTGTGATTGTGGCGGATTAGCATTTATAATTTCCATGTTAAAGCGATATCCAACATTGCGGATAGTTTGAATCAAACTGGGTTGTCGAGGATCTAGTTCAACTTTTTTTCGTAGTGATAAAACGTGAGTATCAATAGTACGTGGGTTGTCAATCGCATCGGGCCAAGCACGACGTAGCAATTCTGTCCTACTTAGAGGCACTCCGCCTGCTTGCGCCAAAACATACAGTAAACTGAACTCTTGCGGTGTTAAATCGATAAATTCGCCTTGAAAGCGGACGCGACGCTGCACTAAATCGATTTGGATCGAGCCATAATCGAGATAAGCTGGCGCTACAGGTGTGCGTCTGCGGCGAATTAGTGCCTCTACCCGCGCTAGAAACTCTTGCATCCCAAAAGGTTTGCTTAGATAATCATCAGCCCCAGCTTTCAAACCAGCGACGATATCAGCTTCATTAGTCCGGGCAGATAGCATTAAAATTAAAGGTTGTTGCTGACGATGCAACCAACGGCAAAACTCAATGCCATCACCATCAGGCAAATCAGCATCAAGAATAATTAGTGTTGGTTGTTGGCTAATAAAAACTTCCCTTGCTTGATAAATACTGGCGGCTTGATGCACGCGATACTCTAGTTGTTGCAAGTGCCAACCCAGCAACGACCTCAGATGGGGATTTCCCTCAATGATTTCAATACAAACCGATCCCACGGTGGCAATACCCCTTAGCGTCGATGACTTTCAAAGTAACAAAGCCAATGTCTAAGGTTTTGTAGCCCTTGTTACCTGCATTACGATTAGCATAACTTTTTCTAATAAAAAAGCTGAGAAGTCGGTAATTTATGCCTTGGGAAAGGTGAATTGGTAATATAGGTGAAATTTTTGTTAGAATTCCGAGAAAGTAAAATCATCATTCGTTAAACATCTTAGCTTTCAGGCTCGTTGCTATTGACAAACAAAATCTGACCAAATAAGCTAATCCTTACCAAAGCTAACTTTCAGGGGAAACATGAAAAAGTGTTCCATCTACCAGATGGAATAAATGCTTACACCCCTTGGTGAATTTAAGCTGCTTTTAGAGAAAATAATAAGAATATCTGACTAGCAATTCCTTTTCCCTTCTTCTGGAATAGGATCTAGTTAGACTGTAACCAATAGGTAGTGATCCCCAAAGTAGAGTTATCATCTCTAATTTGATGGCAACCTGAAAGTATGACTTCACATTTCCATGTGAATCATTTACAATTCTGATTCCAAAGAGATTTCTATCCTCTGTTATGCTCCAAGACACACAAACCATTCGCTACTACCAAAGACTTACCGACGCCTTCGTCGAGCTATGGAATCGCGGTTATCGGACGGATGATATGCGGATGTATTTGGATGGATATCTAGCCGCCCTGCGACATAGTAACACTATTGAACCTTATTTGATTCATCGTTTAGAAGAGGAAGCCAGCCGCTACTTGTACGATGGCTCAAACTTCGTCATGACCCAACTAGAGCCAGAGACACAACGACAGCACGATTACTACTAATACCCTTTTAGAGTAAATCGTTAGTAACCATTAATCAACGCTGATGATTATAACATATTATCAGCATTGGTCAATGGGCAATATTGGTCTGAATGGCACAAATTGTATTTATTTATAAAAAATATTCCTTCAGTTTTGTGTGGTTAGCCCAAACAAAACTGAAGGAATTTTAAAATAAGGGCGATCGCGCTTGAATATAGCGGTTCTCGGTTGAGTGAGATACATAAAACCTCACCACGCCAGTCGCCTTAACGGGGGGGAACCCCCGCACGGAGAAAGCGGCTCCCCTTCCCCTCTCCTTATTAAGGAGAGGGGTGTCCGGAACGGACGGGGTGAGGTTCTGTATTGCATCCAAGTCTCACCGGGACGCGATCGCTTACAGCATCAAATCACCAAAAACGTTTTGCTTTACGAAGCTAAAACAACTTCCACCATTTGTTTCAATTCGCCATTATTGTACATTTCAATCAAAATATCGGAACCGCCGACGAATTTACCATCAACATAGACTTGGGGAATTGTGGGCCAATTGGAATATTCTTTAATTCCCTGACGAATTTCTGGGTTTTCTAGAATGTCAAGGGTCTCAAAGGGAACTCCCAAAGTATTGAGAATTTGCACAACATTGTTGGAGAAACCGCACTGAGGCATCAACTTGGTTCCCTTCATGAAAACCATAATCTTGTTTTGTGTTACCAAGTTGTCAATTTTGTCTTTAAGTTCTGGTGTCATGTTCTTTGGGTTTCCTATTATGGTTTCAAGAGTGAAGAATTAAGATTTAGGTAGAGAAAGTTCCGGGGAAACGTTTCTAGAGTTAGCAGTTACAAATTAAAAATCTTCTTCAACTCATAGCTTCCGTACAGACGTTCCGCGCTCCGTACAGACGTTCCACGTCTCTACCTAAATTTACGAAGCGGCTGCTGTCTGCCAAGCCTCAGGAGTGTAGGTTTTGAGTGCTAAAGCATGAATTGCATCAGTTGACATGGCTTGCCGCAAAGCACCATAAATTAACTGATGTTGTTGCACCAGTCCCTTGCCTGCAAACTGCGATGAAACCACAGTGACTTGATAGTGGTCGCCACCACCAGTCAAGTCTTGCACCTGAACTTGGGCATCTGGCAGTTCCGCCTTGATCATTGCCTCAACCTGCTGCGGACTAATCATCGCCATTCCTGAAAAACTTCTGTTTCTATTATTAACAACAAATACGTGTAGCTTACCTTTGCCAACATAAGATTTTAGCAATGGTTAGCACACGCCTAAAGCGATCGCCCACTTTTTGAGAACGCCATGTCATGGCACATAACCCCATCCTAGCATTGGGGGGTTCAGGAGGGGGCGAGGAGGAGAAAAGAATAATCAACGAAAAAAAGAGTTTTTATTTTTTGGGAGAAGAGGAACTATTACTTTGGCGGGGGGATGGGGACGAGGGCGAACTACTACCAGTGCGAGGATAAGGAGAATCCACAAAACCTAACTCTAATAACTGCTGGTAAGCCTTCTTACCTAAGTCCCGCGTTGGGTTTTGAGAGCGAATAATCTGAACCAGCAAAGGCACAGCTAATTCTGGCTGATTTTGCGCCCGATGTACCAGCGCTAGCTGATAGGTGGATTCATCTCGCATTTGAGCAGTTTCTAGCGCCTTTTTTCGCAGGGAATCAGAAATTCTGTTATCAATTCCCGAAAAGCTAGAATTCAAGTCTTGATAAAAATTAGATAGCTGGTTAAAAACCTGACGTGCTTCCTGGAGTTTCTTCGCAGCAGCAGCATAGTTTTGAGAACCAACTGCACTACTTGCCTCACTCATCAGGCGCTTACCGCCCTCAATGCTTAAAAGAGTGCCATTTGGTGCAGTGGGACGGAGGTTGTTCGGGTCATCGGGGTCAATGGGTTGTGCTTGGTTGGGATTGCTTGGTAACTTGATTACCTGAGCATTGACAGGTGATAGCAAGCTGAGGGCTGCTAGCAATGATAAGCAACTGAAGCGAATTAAGGGAATTGTAGCAAAGTTCATTCTTATAAATTGGCGCGACAATTACACACAATAAGTATGGAAACTTCGGGTATCTTAACTCTGTTTTGGTCTCTGATAAAAGCAAAGTTAAATACTAAGTTTCTTTGTTTGAGACTAAACATTGGTGTAATCGAGTTCCCGTAGCCACTGTACAAGGGGGCTGGAGGAGTGGGGGACAAGGGGAATTTCATGAGGGGAAAAGGTTAAAGGGTAAAGGGTAAAGGAAGAAAAGTTTTTCCCTTTTCCCTTTCCTGCTGCCCAACCCCAATCCTATCTTTCCACAGGAATATTTGGCACTTCCAGTTTCAATTTTTGATCGGGATAATCAGTCAAGGCAAGTGAGATACGCTTTACATCGTCAAGCAAAGGCGTAGGAATGCTCACTGTACCAGAAAATGTCGGTCCATTTGCAGGTAATTCTGCTGGCAAGCCATCGGTACTTGCGCTTAAAGTTCGTCCTTTGTCATCCGTGACATCCAAAAAGCTATATAA
>CASBQA010000218.1 GCA_949127635.1 Nostocales cyanobacterium PMM_0069
CAACAAATCCACAGCAGTGACATCATTTTCGCCTTCCGCACGGTTCGTCGGCGTTCTGACGGCAGCTACACAGTTCTGTGGCGAATTCTCAATCAGTTACCCGCACCGCAAATTGAAGATTTAGAGAACTACGTAAAATATTAGCCTACCTACGTAGATTTTTTCATTTTAAGTCCGCGTAGGCGGACTTCGTTTATTTAGCCGCGACTTCAGTCGTCGGGTCATTTCTCCTCAAAAAACACAACTACCTAACCATGAAAATATTAATTCAACACCGTCATAATGAAAACGAAATTAGTGGTGTTTTAACTTATATTAATTCGATTATTCCCGAACTCGAAACCAGAGGAATCCAAGTCAAAACTATATCTACCAAACAAGACAATATCGCCAAATGGTTTAGTTATATTGCTTGGGCAGATATAGTCCATATGAATTCAAATGACTTATCTTTTACCTTGCTATGTAAAGCTTTGCAGAAAAAGATAATTATTAAATACCATTATTGTCTTTATCAATCTACTCATACTATTTACCAGCCGATGAAGTTAGCACAACGGCTGAAAACAGAATTTAAACAAACATTACCCAAGGCTAACTACCCATTGAAGTGGAAATTACACACTTTTGTCAAATGGGCACGCCTATTAACTCGTCTTTCTACTGCACTATTAGCCGATGGTCATACAGCTTGCAGCAACTTTTTAGGAGAATCTTCTGCATTTCCTTGGTCAGTCGATACTTTATACAATCCGATTGAAATCAAATCGAAAAATCAACTGAAAACTAAAGAAAATTTATCTCATCCATATAAATTTATTTTTGTCGGCAGATTAGCTACAGACAAAGGCGTAGATATTTTATTAAAAGCAGCGCGAATTTTACAAGATGAAAATAAAGAATTTCAAATTATCATAATTGGCGATGGCGGACAATCTCAGGAATTAAAACAACTAACATCTGATTTAGAAATTGCCAACAAAGTTAATTTTTTAGGTAAACTTCCTCAAAAAGAAGTACTTCTAAAAGTTCAAGATGCTTTGGCTTTAATTGCTCCTTCTCGTTGGCAAGATCCAGCACCTTATGTAGTGCAAGAAGCCTCTAGCGTTCAAACCTGTTCGATTGTCTCAAAAATGGGAGGATTGCCCGAAGTGGCAGGACTCCACAGCTTATTTTTTGAGAATGAAGATGTAGAAGGATTAGCTAAATGTATGCGATACTGCTTAGATAATCCGGATGAAGCAATTAACCGGGGTTTCCAGTCTAGCCAATACGTTGCGGAAAAGTTTTCGGCAGAGCGTGCTGTTAGTCGATTACTGGAAATTTGCCGTGGACTTACTCCCAAAGCATTGGTAACAAAATCCGGTACCTAAATAGACATCGACCGCTATGCTTATTATGCGTTGCCCGAAACCCTTGATTAGACGTAGCAATGCTACGTCTGTTACGTCTTTTCTACCAGATGTCTAATAAATTCTCGACAGTCTGCGCTAGGGTAGGAATTGACACTTGTTTTGTGATTTCCTGTGGTGCTTTGTAAACGTCCATCTGTATTTCTGAGTTTGGCTGTTTTACTCTCGTCGTTAACAGCTTGTGCTAGCAGTCCTGTTGCCAAAAATCTTGAGGATTCTTTGGCAGCAGATCCCAAGCTGCAAAACAACTCTGTTATTTTTGGCAAAGCGAAGCAAACCGAACCGCAACAACTTCCCCAATCAACAGTTAAGTTACCTGCTGATTTTCCCGCTACTATTCCGCTTTATACCAATGCCCAACTACAAGAAGTTACACCCTCAAGCAATGGTGTATCAACTCGTTGGCTGAGTTCTGACCCCAGTAATATAATTGAAGACTTTTATCGCAATCAGTTTCAGGCGAATAAGTGGCAGATTTTACAACAACCTACAGACCAACAGTCTAATGTTTTTGTAGCGCAGCAAAATGATTTACAAATTAAAGTTTCCATACAGCCGAAATCAGTCACCAACGCAGCACCTAATCAACCCCAGACAAATACTGAATTGTTGATTGAGTATGGAGATAAAGTTACTGCAACGGCACAACCTACACCAACACCTAGCGAAACTAATAATAACGTTCCTCAAACTGGCGATTCCCAGTTTATTGGACCTGTGCCACCTGTAAATGTAGCATCACAGCCAACAAGTACGCCAGATGCTAGCGAAACAACGTCAGAATTTAGCGATTTAAATAAAGTACTGCCAGAATTGCGACAACACATCCAAGATTTGGCAGCATTAGGCGTTTTATCTGTACAATCAAATGCAGCTAAAAGCAATACGGCAACAAATCAGTTTGAGCCGAATAAAATCATTACTCGCAAAGAATATGCTCGATGGTTAGTAGCGGCGAATAATGCGATGTATGCTAATAATCCAGCGAAACAGATTCGCTTGGCATCGGAAAGCGCACAATCAGCTTTTAGTGATGTGCCGAAAACTAATCCTGATTTTGGACAAATTCAAGGTTTAGCGGAAGCTGGTTTGATTCCGAGTCCTTTGTCTGGAGATTCTACAGAAGTTTTATTCCGTCCTGATGCACCCCTAACGCGGGAACAGTTGATTTTGTGGAAATTACCCCTAGATACCCGTCAAGCTTTACCAGGGGCAAATTTAGACGCAGTGAAGCAAACTTGGGGTTTTCAGGATGTGGGGAAAATTGACCCGAAAGCTTTACGCGCTGTGTTGGCAGATTTTCAAAGTGGCGAACAATCGAATATTCGGCGGGTGTTTGGTTATACGACGCTGTTTCAACCTAAAAAGCCAGTGACGCGGGCTGAAGCGGCAGCGGCTTTGTGGTATTTTGGTACTCAGGGCGATGGTGTATCGGCGAGTGATGCGTTGAAATTAAAGCGAAGTTAAAGCGATCGCTCTGATGAAATCACAAAATTTGGGTTCCTAGAAAAAATAAAATTAATTTACATTTTATTGTAAAGTTAATTAACTCGTATAAGGGCGGGATTTCCCGCCCTTTGAAATTACGCAAACGCAACGGTTTTTACATCGTTTATGATTACTATTGTTGCAAGAAGTATGAGCAAGCGGGAGCAGGGATACTTAACATTACAGCCTCACAGACTAATAAATAAACCTCCCTGTCTTATCGATATAGCGCTCTTGATCGCCAATTCGTATGCTTGCAATCCCATCCGAAAAGCACCCAGCACCATCAAATTGGGGTTGAATAACTAGCTGTCCA
>CASBQA010000219.1 GCA_949127635.1 Nostocales cyanobacterium PMM_0069
AGGTCGGTTACTTGTTTGTCAACGCTATAGGAAACAATCGAAGCATCATAATCCTGATCGGAGATTGCATGGTTCTTCGCAACAATCTTACCTGCATACCCCATCGCATCCAGAAATTTTGTCTTGGTGGTTAGCAACGTATAATCAAAGTCCTCCTGATAAGGAGATTTTTCACGCAGCATAAAGGGGATGCTGTTAACTGTAGTGTAACCAACTAAAACGTCAGTGTTGGACAGCATCGCTTTGGTCGCTATCGTTACCCTTGCCCCTTCCTGATTCCCATAGACCGAACTTGGTAAAAGACCAGGAACTGCGATCGCAACTGCACTACTAGTTTCCTGCTTCATCTCTAAAATCACATCGTCATCGTTTGCTGAACTTGAACCTTGAATCAGCAAGTAATAGCGATATCTACCAAGACTACCAGTACCTGAACCTAATTTGAGGCGAATGTCCTTCAGGGTATAATAACTATTGCTATAGCGCTTACTGCTAGGAATTGAGGTGATATAACTGCTCATGGCAGTAGTAATGGCTGAATAGGTGCTGCTGGATACAGCTTGAAGTTCAGAAGTTGTCTGAAAAACTCGATTGCTACTAGAATTAATTTGCGTGTATTTATTTAGTAAACTAGAGCGGCTGTCACCTGCTGTACTTTGAATTAAATCCTTGACTACACCGTTTGTGTTGCTAGATTCGAGACGGTAGGACAATTCATCGTTAGTCCCCTTAAAGTCGCTCATTTTGTTGAGGTAAGTATCCAGGAAATTCCGGACTACATCTTGAGCATCGCTAGAGCTTAAACCGTTTTGTTTCGCTGCCAGAAGAATCGAGACTGCCATCCGTCGCAAGTCCCAAACATAAGGACCAAGATAACCTTCGTCAAAGTCGGTGGTGTCAAAGACGTTATTACCATTGCTATCCCTTAACCCCCCAAGATTTTGCATGTGCATATCTCCCTCTAACCAGATAGCTGAGGTAGAGGAATTAACAAATCCAGAACTTGGCAAAGTCTGCATATCGCTGTAGAAGATATGAGCTGTCCCTCGATAAAAGGCAAAAGGGTTAACTGCCATTTTTTGCATCTTTGTTGCCAGTTCCTGAGGCAACTGACTGGCAAATGGATGGTTGTATTGGTAAATTTGATTTTCCACCCAACTCGAACGGGGAGTTGCAGCTTGAGCTGTGAATGTCAAAACCAAAGTTAAAGTCAAGATGGCGAGGATTACGGGTATTTTTTTAAGCATAGCAGTCCCATAGGCTAGAAATAAGTTGAGGCGATCGCGCTTATTGTGTAAAAACAATCGCTTAACCCCAACCTTGTTTTTACCACCTAAAGCAAGGATTTAGAAAGTGATTTTAAACACAATGCAACAACTATTCATTAGACATCTCCAAAAAAGATAGTGAAGTACACACTTAAAACCTCACCCCCAACCCCTCTACGCAGTGCAAGGAGAGGGGAGATAAAGCACAGCTTTATCGGGGTGAGGTAATTGCTGTACCTCAGTTGCTTAGGAAACGCTATAATTAGACTTGCTTTACTGAGAGCGATCGCAAGTGTGTCTCAAACAAAATTGCACCCTCTACTATTAATCCAAGTTTGCAGTTAAATGTTTATACAACTGGGAATACCCAAAACAACGCAGGGTAAATTAGAGTCGAATGTCTGGATAATCGGATGATTTATAGACTGACAACCCAGAAACAGAATATCAGCAGCTTCTAATTTAACGACTTTTTGAAGTTCTTCAGCAACGCAGCCAAACCGCAAATGAGCTTTGAAAGAACCTTGCCATTCTTCAGCCAAACTGCGTGCTTGCCAAAGAATTCGGTCTGCGTGTGTGAGGGTATCTACCAATTTTGTTTCTAAAGAAAGTGCGTTTGATGTAAGTTTGGGTTCAGATAAGACGGATGTAATAGACTTGGATGCGTAGTTGACTGGATATGCTAATGAAGGTTCATGTATTTCGGAGTGAAAGACATCTAAATACTGACTTTTTTGATTATCCTCTACTACATAAACAGCTTGAACCATAACTTCTACGTTAGTGGCTAAACGTGTCTGATGGGCAATCCAAAAAGCAATATCTAGCGCAGTATGGCTGTTGGGGGAACTGTTATAACCAACGATTAATTTAACTGATTTTGCTGGTTGAGCTTTTTCAGTACAAGATGTTTTTGGTGATAGCAATACCATTTGCTCAATTAAGTCATCACGACCTATTGCGCTTTGCAAACGAACTAACATTGGTTTGATTTTCACAGCTTTAACTTCTCTCTACTAAAATGAACAACGAATGAGAAGCAGGGGAACTAAAGACTGAAGTTTATTCGCGGAGCGTCTCCAAAGGAGAAGGATGAAGTATAAATTAAAAAGTATATTTTTAATTCTTCATCCTTTGTTCTTCATCTTTATATTCAAGGAAGCCCCAATAACAACTGCTATAACAGCGAAGCTTTGGGGGTTCCTTCCATTGCCGACGGAGTTAGCTGACGGGCTAAGACTGGAAGGTGTCTTTCTCTAAAAGTTATGAGTTTTCAGTACTGAGTTAAATAGTAGTAACTACTAACTCTAAACTCCTACTTAACTTACTAAAAGATACGCCCCATAAGATGGTTCCTCCGTTTCAAATCTAGGTTTGATGAATTTGAATTAGGCTACCCACTAGGATAAATGATAGTGTATTTTACTCGTCTTGAGTAAAATAGCGATCTAAGAAATTTAAAGCGTGGTTGCGAAGTTCAAAATATTCTTTTGAGTTTCGCATGGCAGCGCGATCGCGTGGATGTTCAAACATGACTTGTAATATTTCTCCAATACTAGCCGCTGGACCGTTGGTCATCAAGACAATGCGATCGCTCATATAAATCGCTTCATCCACATCATGAGTAATCATCATTACCGCTTGTCGGTGATTTTCCCAGATATCTAATACCTGACGCTGCAATTTCCCGCGAGTTAAAGCATCCAACGCTCCAAAAGGTTCATCCATCAGCAACATTTTCGGACGAATGGCGATCGCTCTGGCAATACCAACACGCTGTTTCATACCTCCAGAAATTTCATCGGGATATTTGTCAGCCGCTGCATTTAAATTTACCATTGCTAAATGCTCGTTAACAATGCTAATTTTCTCAGCACGAGTTGCATTTTTTAACACTTCATCCACAGCCAAACGGATGTTTTCCCGCACCGTTAACCAAGGTAGCAATGAGTAGTTTTGAAACACCATCATTCTCTCAGATCCCGGCTTGTTAATTTCTTTGCCATCTAGTCGGACTGAGCCAGAAGTTGCTTTTTCTAAACCAGCTACTATTTTTAATAAAGTAGATTTACCACAACCAGAGTGACCAATTATAGAAACATATTCGTCCTCACCAATACTGAGATTCACGTTATCTAAAACGATAGATTTTTTACCATCTGGTGAAGGATAAGCTTTGACTAAATTTTCAATTTCTAAAAATCCAGTATCAGGCGTGGTGATATTGTAGTTATCTCCAGTAAAAGAGGTAGATTTCATCTTGAGAAACTCCTGAAATAATACTGATGGCTAATAGAGAACTGATATCATGTCCGGTCAAATAGCCATAATAAAAGAACCCCTC
>CASBQA010000220.1 GCA_949127635.1 Nostocales cyanobacterium PMM_0069
GTCCCGCCCTGCTTGCAGCAATACTTTTGTTCAAGCAACACCTGCGGTGGGCTCCCTCAATTTCCAAATCTCTCCAAAAGATAAAGCTTCATTTTTGTTGTTCATCAAAAATAACAAAAAATGCAAAAGAATGAAATTTCGGCTAAAACATTAAATGCCGATGCACAAAGCTGGATTGAAAAACTTCGCCAGGTATTGCTGATACAAGATAAGGGCAAAGGCACTGTAAAAAACTATACGGCAGAAATGATATTGCTGTTTAAATATTACAACAGCAAAACAGTAGCCACCATCACCCAGGAAGAGATTGGGCAATACATTGTATTTATAAAAACGGTGCACAAAGTTGGGCGTGCCAAGTGCCGCAGTGTAGCCAGTGCCTGTGCTTTTTTTTATAAGCAGGTAATAAAAATGCCCTATGTGTTGCCGAGTGCCTTGTATCCGCAAAAGCAGTTTATACTACCCAATATCATGAGCCAGCAAGAAGTAGCAAAACTGTTTGCAGCCCCCCTTACTTTAAAAGAATATTGTGTAATCGGTTTGCTGTATGGGAGCGGCCTGCGCATCAGCGAAGTAGCTGCGTTGTGTGTTCAGGATATTGAGAGTGCTTCTAAACGCATAAAAGTAGTACAGGGCAAAGGTGCCAAAGACAGGTACACGTTACTATCCGGTAATTTACTGGATAAATTAAGGCAGTATTATGTAGCTGCAAAAAGACCTAAACAGTTTTTATTTACCAGCCCTCAAACCGGCAAAGCCTTCCATCCCAGAAGTATGCAACTGGTAGTAACGGGTGCTATGAAAAAAGCAGGCTTCACGCAAAAGGGCTATACTTCCCACACGCTGCGGCACAGCTTTGCTACGCACATGCTGGACAATGGCAGCAACATCCATGTAATAAAAACATTGCTCGGCCATAGCAAACTGGAAACCACGATGGTGTACCTGCACCTGCAACAACATACCCAATTTGGTATTGTATCGCCGATGGATAAATTATTGGGAGGTAGCGATGGAACAGCAACCAATCAATGAAATAAGGCAATTGCTGCAACAGAAAATATTTGGTAACCGCTGTGTTGATACTTTTAATCCGTACAGTCGTGCCATATTTAACCGGTTGCGCATTTGCCATACCGCAGGCATTGGTGTACATCATTTAAAATGCAATAAAGCCGATTGCAGTCATGAGCAGTATCAATACCATAGTTGTGGTGACCGGCATTGCCCCAACTGCGGCGGATTAAAAAAAGAACAATGGTTGCAGGACAGGATGAGCGAACTGTTACCCACCACTTATTATCACCTGGTATTTACGCTGCCACAAGAGCTGCGCAGTTTAGTAATGGGTAACAGAGCAGTGCTGTTTAATTTATTGTTTGATGCCGGCCATCATACCATCAATACGCTGAGTGCCGATAAAAAATGGCTGGGTGCCAAGCCAGGCATTGTAAGCATCCTGCATACCAATGGACAGGATTTAAGTTTTCATCCACACATACATTGCATTGTTAGCGGGGGTGGTATTAATGTTGATGGATGTTGGGTAAAAGAAAAACGGGCCAATGGCAATTACCTGTTTCCAAAGCCCAAAATGGAGAAGGAGTATAAATTGTATTTTCTAAAAAAATTGCACAGCTTACTGGATCAGCAAAAAATTACAACACCCGATACAAGTGCCTTAAAAATTACGATAGAAAAGCTGTCTGAAATCCGGTGGAATGTACATGCCAATGCACCCTTTGGCGGGCCTGCACAAATACTGGAATATTTAGGCAGGTACACACACAAAACAGCCATAACAGCCCATCGCATAAAAGAGATCAACGGCACCTCCATTACGTTTACCTACAAGGATTATGCAGATGACAATAAGCAAAAGCAAATGACCTTAAGCCATGAAGAATTTGCAAGAAGATTTGAGCAGCATATATTGCCAAAACGTTTTGTAAAAATCCGTCATGGCGGCTACCTGGCACACAATGGAAAAAACAAACGCATCGCTGCCATTCACGAGCAATTAAGTCTGCCCAAACCAATGCCTAAAGTAATCATTCCCTTTAGCCTGCAAATGCTGCAACGCACGGGCAAAGATTATAGCCTTTGTCCAAGCTGTAAAGCAGGTAAAATGGAAATAATAGCCAGTTACTTAAACCACAATGGTACACTGGTAAATATAAACGAGTTAAACAGGCAGCGAACAAAAAACAAGGCCAGTCCGTACCGGCACGGGCGGGCATCACCGCCAATAACTACAACCAGGTAATGCCACAGGCCTATGATAAAACAACAAGAATTATTTACGAAAACAAAAACATCGCCACTTCCAATTAATTTGGGTAAGGGACCTTATGTACAACCAGCATTGCAAACTGATATAATCCATTTTTTGGTTACACAAAAACCTCCCGAAATCGACGGGTGGGCAACCTACAAATTCTACAAAACCCCCTAAGGCCCGGTGTCGCTGAACAGCGTATAGCCAAAAGCCCCAAACTCTGCTGGTTCGGGGCTTTTGCTTTTTATTTTGAGTGATTTTAAATTTGGGGGCTTGTCGGCTATACGACTAAATGTTAGCAGAATATAAATCACTGCTGCCTTCCAAACACATTACCTCCGCCATTGGTTACAGCCTGGAACGGTGGGATCGATTGTGTCATTACACAAAAGATGGCATGCTTAATCCCGA
>CASBQA010000221.1 GCA_949127635.1 Nostocales cyanobacterium PMM_0069
ATATTTGGGTACTTCAAAACGATATTTGGGTACTTCAAAACGATATTTGGGTACTTCAAAACGATGTTTGGGTACTTCAAAACGATATTTGGGTACTTCAACACGATATAAGAAGAGGGAAAGATTTTAGATACGCTAAAAGTGAGGGTGAGGTTTTGCAGGATGTGTATTATACCATTTCTGTGTGAAGCTGCGCCTAATTTAGCCCACGCAGGTGGGCTTTGTACGTGTAGCCGCGAGTTTACTCGTCGGGTTATTAAGCGCAGCCTCATAAAGAATTGGTATTACACGGTAGTCCCCAAAAAGAAGGAATTATTAAGAGAAAAATCCGGCTCCCGATTGTGAGATACTCTTAAATAGGTGAAAATGTGCCTAAAGAAGTAAGATGAAGCTGGCAGCAAGAGTAAGTCAAGTATCCCCTTCGTTAACCTTAGCGATCGCAGCCAAGGCTAAGGCAATGAAGGCAGAAGGTATCGATGTTTGTAGTTTTAGCGCTGGAGAACCGGATTTTGATACACCGGCTCACATTAAAGCGGCAGCGGTAAAGGCTTTAGATGAAAACAAAACTAAGTATGGTGCAGCGTCTGGTGAACCAAAGTTAAGAGAAGCGATCGCTCACAAGTTAAAAATTGACAATCATCTCGACTACAAAGCAGAAAATGTCATCGTCTGTAATGGCGGTAAACATTCTCTCTACAATTTAATTGTCGCACTAATCGACCCAGGCGATGAAGTAATTATCCCCGCTCCCTATTGGCTAAGTTATCCAGAAATGGTAATTTTGTCCGGTGGTGTTCCGGTAATTGTACATACAGATGCTTCCACAGGTTATAAAATTACACCCGCAAAACTGCGAGAAGCAATCACACCGAAAACAAAGTTATTTGTCCTCAATTCCCCCTCAAATCCCACGGGGATGGTATATACCCCGGAAGAAATTAAAGCTATAGCAGAGATAATAGTTGAAAAAGATATACTTGTTGTCTCCGACGAGATTTATGAGAAAATACTCTACGACGGTGCAGAACATTTGTGCATCGGTTCGCTAGGAAAGGAGATTTTTGACCGGACTATTGTCAGTAACGGCTTTGCGAAAGCTTACTCAATGACAGGATGGCGGATTGGTTATCTAGCTGGACCAATCGAAATCATTAAAGCGACAATCACCATCCAAAGTCATAGTACATCGAATGTGTGTAGCTTTGCTCAATATGGAGCGATCGCAGCATTAGAATCTTCTCAAGACTGTGTAGAAGAAATGCGTCAAGCTTTTGCCAAACGTCGGCAAGTTATGTTTGATAGACTTAACGCTATTCCCGGTTTAACTTGTGAAAAGCCAGATGGTGCCTTTTACATGTTTCCCGACATCAGCAAACTCGGTGTCAAATCCCTCGAATTTTGTGACGCTTTGCTAGAAAAAGAGC
Source organism: Nostocales cyanobacterium PMM_0069 (assembly GCA_949127635.1). Classification (GTDB taxonomy): domain Bacteria; phylum Cyanobacteriota; class Cyanobacteriia; order Cyanobacteriales; family Nostocaceae; genus Hassallia. The sequence continues at coordinate 1,425 of CASBQA010000221.1, forward strand.
AAGTCGCAGTCATTCCCGGAGTCGCTTTTGGTGCCGATGACAATATTCGTCTTTCTTACGCTACCGATATGGCAACAATAGAGAAAGGAATGGATCGATTAGAGAAATTTGTGCGATCTACTCTTGGCAGCAGCGCTTTGCGATCGCGTATTTAGTTAATAATCAACAGTAAAGCTTAAAGTTTCGAGTTCCAAACAAGAACTTTACAGCGTTTACTTATAAACATACGCCTAATTAGCCCACGAAGGTGGGCTTTGTTTGTGTAGCCGCGATTTTAATCGTCAGGGCTTTGACTGCAACTCTCCAACAAGCTTGGCAATATTGGATAATAATATGCAAATAGCCGCTCTTATAGTATTAATCAAAGAGCCTAAAACAGACGCAGCATATGTCAGAATTGTGGACTACTTTTTTTACATCATCCCCATTTATTCCCCACGGACACTGTTATCTCTGGCAAACAAATTTAGTCTGGCTACACTTATTGTCCGACGGATTCATCGCCCTAGCTTATTTTTCCATCCCCATCACACTGTTTTGCTTTGTCCGACAGCGACGGGATTTGCCGTTTGACTGGATATTTTTGTTATTTGCTGCCTTTATTGTCGCTTGTGGCACCACGCACTTGATGGAGATTTGGACGCTGTGGTATCCTACCTATTGGTTATCAGGAGCAATCAAAGCGGTTACGGCAATAGTATCTGTATTTACCGCCTTCCAACTAGTCCCCCTAGTGCCGCAAGCGTTAGCGCTTCCAAGTCCAGCGCAACTAGAGCGAGCTAATCAACAACTGCAAATAGAAATTGGGGAACGTGTGCGGGTAGAGCAGGAGCTAAGAAAATATCAAGATAATCTCGAACACTTGGTAACGCTACGTAGCAATGAACTTATCCAGATTAACGCACAATTACAGCAGGAAATTGTCGAACGTCAGCATACAGAAGTAGCGCTACGTCAAAGTCAAGAAACCATCCGGCAACAACTGACAGAAATTGAAGCTATTTATACTAATGCCCCGATTGGACTGTGTATGTTGGATACCAATTTCCGATATATTCGTGTCAACAAGCGGCTAGCCGAAATCAATGGCATTTCAGAATCAGACCATCTGGGACGAACTGTACACGAGGTATTGGCAGAGTTAGGAGACGTGCAGAAGCCAGTTTTCGAGGAAATAATTGCCACGAAATTACCGATTCTCAATCGTGAAGTCCACGGTGAGACTCCAGCCCAACCTGGGATTGAGCGGTCATGGCTCCTTAGTTATTATC
>CASBQA010000222.1 GCA_949127635.1 Nostocales cyanobacterium PMM_0069
CTTGGCGGTTCGTTATTCCAACTTCTCAAATAACTTCGCCAAAACCACATTAGAAAATAAAAACCCATCGGGATCGCTTAACTTTAACCTTCCCTCCACAACTTCCACCCAATGTTTCTCAAAGTAGGGTTGCAAACACTTGTAAATCTCCTTTACCTTTTCTTCCCCAAACTGAAAAGTCAATGCATCCAAACTCACACCCTCTGCCAAACGCAACCCCAGCATTAAAGTGTCTAACAATATTTCTTCCCTTGGTGTTACATCACAATCAATTACACCCCCAGTTTCCACCCAAGAGTAATATTCCTTGGTTTTACGCGGACGGGTAAAGCGTTTCCCTTCAACATAACTCGCTGCCCCCATACCAAAGCCATAATAAGGGCGATTTTCCCAATAAACTCGATTATGTCGGCATTGATGTCCTGGCTGGGCATAATTAGAAATTTCATAATGTTCGTAACCCGCGCTTGTTAAAATTTGCTGTGCCAACCTATACATTTGAACTGTGGTTTCATCTGTTGGTAAAGGTTGATCCCCAGGTTTGTAGAAACGACCGAAAGCCGTACCAGGCTCAATAGTCAGGTCATATATAGATATATGCGTTGGTGCTGTAGCCACCGCTTTTTCTAAAGAATATTGCCACCTATCTAAAGTTTGATGCGGTAAACCTGAAATTAAGTCTATGCTGAATTCAGTAACCCCCACTTGGCGAATTAAATCTACAGCTGCGAAGATATCAGTAATATTGTGCGATCGCCCCGCAACTTGCAATAATTCTGACTCAAACGCTTGCACACCCAAACTTACCCGATTCACTCCACAGCGGCAATAGCCTTGAAGATGTTCTAAATCAAACGTTCCTGGGTCCATTTCCATAGAAATTTCCGCCCCTGGAGAGATACCAAAACGCTGTTCTAGCGCTTCTATTATCCGCCGTAGCTGCTCGATTGACAAAAGCGAGGGGGTCCCCCCACCAAAGAAAATTGTCTTCAAAGGTAGACCAAAAGTCGCTGTAGCAGTAATTTCTTCAATTAATACATCAACGTAATGGGATATACCTACAGATGTTTCACCCCGCAGGCGATCGCCTACCACAGACACCGGGAAATCACAATAAAAACACCGTCGTCTGCAAAAGGGAATATGTACGTAAGCAGAACTCGGCATCCCAAAAAAGATCACTTTTTCAGCCATTTTTACAGACAGTTAAATTATTATTCCTATAGTTACAAACTATGAAAATTAATAGAGTTTTTACAACTTTTTATATTTATTGCAACAAAACGATCAAAAATATGAATATAAAACTCTTTGGTTATAATAATTGCAGATATTCCCTGCTTAAATCCTTAGAGTAAGTAAATATTTATAATTTTATCTTACCGATGAAATAAAAAATACTCGACTCTTGCGGTTAACACAGTTGCAGGAAAACAACACAGCTTATGCTTGATGCAATTATCATTTTCTCATTCATCCTCTTAGCGGCGGGTATAGGGTTCTATAGCACCGATCTAATACCCAATGTTACCCTAGACCGTGTTACGAATCTTGAAGCTTTACGCTTGATTGTTGCTGTTTTTGCTGCAATCATTGGCGGTGCAGTCGGATTGCGATTTCAGACGGGATATCGCCGTCTAGAAGCACAAGTCAAAGAATTGCCTCTAGAAGTTATCTTAACTCGTGCCATCGGCTTGGTGATTGGGTTATTGATAGCAAACTTAATGCTGGCACCTTTGTTCTTGTTGCCAATTCCAGCAGATTTCGGCTTTATTAAGCCACTAGTTGCCGTTGTCGGCAGCATCGTGCTGGCTTATACAGGCATGAATTTGGCAGATACTCACGGACGTGGCTTATTGCGGCTGATTAATCCTAATACTGTGGAAACAATGGTAGTAGAAGGAACACTAAAACCTGCCAGTACCAAAGTTTTAGACACCAGCTGCATTATTGATGGTCGCATTGAAATGCTGTTAGAAACAGGATTTCTCGAAGGGCAAATTCTCGTTCCGCAATTTGTCTTGCAAGAATTGCAACAAGTAGCTGATGCTAACAAAGACCTAAAGCGAGTGCGGGGAAGACGAGGACTAGAAATTCTTAACCGAATTAAAGAAGCTTATCCCGATCGCATTTTAATCAACCCAGCAGATTACGAAGATATTCCCACTGTAGATGCTAAATTAGTGCGATTTGCTCAAGAAATCAACGGTACACTGCTAACTAATGACTACAACTTGTCTAAAGTAGCCAGTGTTCAAAAAGTGCCTGTTTTAAATGTTAACGATTTAGTTAACGCGGTTCGTCCCTCGTATTTACCTGGGGACTATATAGACTTGAAGATTCTCAAAGAAGGTAAAGAACCAAGTCAGGGTATCGGCTACCTCGATGACGGTACAATGGTTGTCGTTGAAGAAGGCAGTAGTTATGTCGGTGGTGAAATCCGAGTAGTAGTCACCAGTGCTTTACAAACTTCAGCCGGAAGGATGATTTTTGCGAAACCCCAAGCTTCCGCATTAGCGTAAGTTAAATGGCTCGAAAAATTCGCTTAAATTGTGCGATCGGTGCAGGTTGACTGCACCGATTTTTGATTAAATAAAAAACTTTTAGCGTTCCTGAATTCAGGACGTGAAAATGATTTTTGTAGGGGAGCATCCCAATTTTGCCGCAATACCCTAGAAGGGTATCACTACACAAACAAAGCCTGCCTTCGCAGGCTCTAAGACTCATATAGCCTGCGAAGGCAGGCTTTGTTGGTATAGCCCCAGGCTTCTAGCCTGTGGGCGTTTTTGCCAAAAGGGAGCATCCCATCAATCAGCAACACCAAACTTTTAGCTAAAAATTGATTGCTACTCCTCACTTTCTTCTTGCGTTTGTAATTGTTGCAACTGCTCAACAGTTAATCCTGTCACCCTTGCTACTTCTTCTAATGGCATATTATTATTGAGCAGATTTCTTGCCACTTCAAGTAAAGCTTCAGTTTTACCTTCAGTTCTACCTTCTTCTAAAATCTCTTGATAAATGACTGATTCGCGCATAATATCAGACCTCAAAACTCGTTTTATGACCTCTTGATTTAATACTAAACCAGCTAAAATAGCCGTGGAAGCAGCAACATTACTTTGAATTCTTGATTCTGTAATATTGTTAATTTGTTGTGCTACTTGGTTAAGTACAGCTTCTCGATCAATTGTACTACTCAACACCGCCAAAGGTAACAGTCCTGGAGTTCTCAGAAATACCTCAGTCGGTTGTTCCCACAGTCTGATAACTTCAAACTCATGACGAGTGCGAGTCAAAATAAATCTATTTTGCTGCACCAAATCGGAATTTGTTTGCTTGAGATAAATCACGACTTGATGCATTTCCTTTTGGGGAAAGCGACGATAAACACGAACGCGATAATCTAGCATCCGAAAAGGAATTTCTGTATCCACTTGAGTTTGAAACTCCAAGTGGAGTACCTGTTCTTCTTTCTTCTGACTGTAGCAGAATTAGGGCATCAGCCCGAATCGGTTCTAAGGATAATTCCTTGGGACTAAGTTGAGTTAAGGTTATTGGTTCTCCTAATAACCAAGTAGCGAAGTCAGTGGAAAAGTTTTCCGCTAGGAATTTACAGATGTTGTCAAACATGTTGTAATTTTAGCAAGCGATCGCCTCCTTTCTTTCCGTCACACAAGTACAGCAGATTGCATTGTTATTAAATACACGTAGAGACGTAGCATTGCTACGTCTCAGAGAGGGTTTTGGGTTTTCAGATAAAATTGCTTTGCTTTATCAAACTATTCTACAATAATCACCAAAAATATTGCTAATTTAAAAAGACAATCCATCAAACTTATATAATTTCAAGTGTGTTATGCTTTGAGCGTAAATGCAACTTAACAAGACAAGCTGTCAAAGTATTACTGCTATTTTATTAATTTAATTGTAGGGCAAAATACAAATAAAATTAACCTATAGCGGTTTTCAGTTGGGTGCAATACAGAACCTCACCCCGTCCGTTCCGGACACCCCTCTCCTTAATAAGGAGAGGGGAAGGGGGGTGAGGTTTTATGTGCCTCTATATATC
>CASBQA010000223.1 GCA_949127635.1 Nostocales cyanobacterium PMM_0069
ACTTGCGCGAAAACTTGAGAGTAAATCAAGAATTAGAAGCAGATGATAGGGAGTTAATTATGCGATTAGAACCACTTTATCAAAGAGACAGAGAACAAGCCAAAGAAGAGGGAAGGCAAGAGGGAAGGCAAGAGGGAAGGCAAGAGGGAAGGCAAGAGGGAGAACAAGACTTAATAGTGCGTCTACTCAATCGCCGTATTGGTGAAATTGATGCATCATTAATCGAGGGAATTAAAGGCTTGTCAATTGAACAATTAGAGAATTTAGGAGAAGCATTGTTAGACTTTTCTAGTGTTGCTGATTTAGAAAATTGGTTAAACCAACAATAAGGATAAATCATTAGTAGATTAATTAATTTTTAGGCGTTGCTGAATCGCAGTATGAATCCGGATGTAGAGACGCGATATATCCCGTCTCTACAAGGGTTTTGACATCACCCAAAATCATTTTCATACATTCAATCAGCAACGCCAATTTTTAACCATGATTGCGATTTTACAGCAATACTAAACTGTATTTGCTCGTATTCCATCAAAGTGTAAAAATATTCGTTTGAGGAAAACTATACCTTAAGTATAAAAAAAACTTGCTAATAACCGATTACGAGTAAGGCTTTAAGTAAAAAAAGTAAGCTAAACTTTTATAGCCAAATATTGCCTAAAAATATTTCATAATTAAAGGGAGAACATCCCAATGGAGAACATAAAAATGCTAGAACAATACCGTCAACATGTTGAGGAACGTGCCCAACTCGGTATTCCCCCTTTACCATTGGATGCGAAGCAAACCTCAGAATTATGCGAATTACTAAAAAATCCGCCCCTCGGTCAAGAGGAGATATTATTGCATTTATTGCGCGATCGCATTTCTCCTGGTGTCGATCCCGCAGCTTACGTGAAAGCGGGATTTCTCACAGGTATTGCTAAAGAAGAAATTACCAGCCCGTTAATTTCACCCATCGATGCGGTAGAATTGCTAGGCACGATGATCGGCGGTTATAACGTGCGATCGCTAATTGAACTGCTGCAAACTCCCACGGTGTCCTTTTCCACATCCTCGGAAACACCCTTGGTGATGGGGGGACAAGGAACAGAACCAATAGCCGCATACGCTGCATCTGCCCTCAGCAAAACTCTGTTAGTGTATGATGCTTTTCACGACATTTTAGAATTATCTCAAACCAATCCCTTCGCCAAGCGCGTAATTGACTCCTGGGCAGAAGCGGAATGGTTTACAATTCGTCCAGAAGTACAAGAATCTATTACCGTCACAGTATTTAAAGTAGCAGGCGAAACCAACACCGACGACTTATCACCAGCGCAAAGCGCCACAACTCGCCCGGATATTCCCTTACACGCTTTGGTGATGTTGGAATCACGTATGCCAGGAAGTATACAAACAATTACCGAGTTAAAGAAAAAAGGGCATCCTGTCGCTTACGTCGGGGATGTAGTCGGTACAGGTTCCTCACGCAAATCGGCAATTAACTCAGTATTGTGGCACATGGGGCAAGATATACCTTATGTACCCAACAAACGGGCGGGAGGATATATACTAGGAAGTGCGATCGCGCCAATTTTCTTCAACACCGCTGAAGATTCCGGTGCTTTACCCATCGAGTGCGATGTCAGCAAATTAGAAACCGGCATGGTGATTACCATCCATCCCTACAAAGGTGAAATCACCAACGAAACAGGCGAAGTTATTTCTACCTTCACCCTCAAACCAGATACAATCTTAGATGAAGTCCGCGCAGGTGGACGGATTCCCCTCCTAATTGGACGCACCCTCACCGATAAAACCCGCGCTGCACTCAACTTAGAACCCAGCACCATCTTTAGGCGTCCCCACCAACCAGCCAACACAAACAAAGGCTACACCTTAGCACAGAAAATGGTCGGTAAAGCTTGCGGATTACCAGGTGTACGTCCCAGTACATCTTGCGAACCGATTATGACCACCGTTGGTTCTCAAGATACCACAGGTCCCATGACCCGCGACGAATTAAAAGAACTCGCTTGTCTCGGTTTTAGTGCAGACTTAGTGATGCAGAGTTTCTGCCACACCGCAGCTTATCCCAAACCAGTTGACATCAAAACTCAACAAGAATTACCTGATTTCTTTGCTTCTCGTGGTGGTGTCGCCTTGCGTCCCGGTGATGGTATAATTCACTCTTGGCTTAACCGGATGCTGTTACCCGACACCGTAGGCACAGGTGGTGATTCTCACACCCGCTTCCCCTTAGGAATTTCCTTCCCCGCAGGTTCCGGGTTGGTTGCTTTTGCCGCAGCGTTGGGTGCAATGCCCCTAGATATGCCAGAATCAGTTTTGGTACGCTTTAAAGGAGAATTGCAACCCGGTATCACCCTGCGAGATGTGGTGAATGCAATTCCCTACGTCGCGATTCAAAAAGGCTTGCTGACAGTCGATAAGAAAAATAAGAAAAACGTCTTCTCTGGACGGATTATGGAAATTGAAGGCTTGCCAAATTTGAAAGTTGAACAAGCTTTTGAACTTACCGACGCTTCCGCAGAACGTTCTTGTGCAGGTTGCACAATTAAGCTGAGTGTAGAGACAGTTGCTGAATATCTGCGTTCTAACGTGGCGCTGTTAAAGAACATGGTAGCACGCGGTTACGCCGATGCCCGAACCATGATGCGCCGCGTCATCAAAATGGAAGAATGGTTAGCAAATCCCGTATTGATGCAAGCCGATGCAGATGCAGAATATGCAGAAATCATTGAAATTGATTTGAACGAAATTAAAGAACCAATTGTAGCCGCTCCTAACGACCCTGATAATATTAAGTTATTATCAGAAGTTGTGAATGACCCAATACAAGAAGTATTTGTTGGTTCTTGTATGACAAATATCGGTCATTATCGTGCTACAGCGAAAGTCTTAGAAGGTGCAGGAACTGTAAATGCTCGCTTGTGGATTTGTCCCCCTACCCGCATGGATGAATACCAATTAAAATCAGAAGGTATTTATAACATTTTTGATGCAGCAAATGCGCGAACAGAAATGCCTGGTTGCAGTTTATGTATGGGTAATCAAGCGCGAGTTGAAGATGGAACAACGGTGTTTTCAACTTCTACCCGCAACTTCAATAATCGCATGGGTAAAGATGCGCGGGTGTATCTTGGTTCAGCGGAATTAGCCGCAGTTTGTGCGCTACTTGGACGCATTCCCACAGTGCAGGAATATATGGATATAGTGGCAAATAGAATTCATCCTTTTGCTGATGATTTGTATCGGTATTTGAACTTCGATCAAATTACTGGTTTTGAGGATGAAGGTAGAGTGATTGCTTTGGAAGATATGCCCAAGATTGAAGATATTTTGGGTATGCCGGCGTCGGTGAGGTAGGTATTTTAATTTAGGATAAGAAAGTCTTTAAAAGCCCCTTTTCATCTGGTATGAGGGGCTTTATTTTTATAGTCAGCTAGTTTGTATAGCCTATTAACATACTTATATAATTATGTTAACATCAATACAGTTAGCTGGGTGTTTGCCGAAGGTTTATTAAATAGTCGTCTCTATTCGATAAGAACTACAGCAAAGATAGACATAAAGTGTCTCTCAGCTAATGATTAGGTCATACTTAGTGCAAACTGTACAATGAACGTCAATTCCTCTACCTTTCATTATCCGCCGGAATTTTTGAATCTTCTCATTGATACGATCCCATTACTGTTTCGTTCAAAGCAGGACGTATTACTATTTTTTACAGGTGCTGGTGTTGATCCTATTTTAACTAACGATCTTGCTATATCTGTCAATACTAACCGGGACAGCATATCCAAGTATAAAATTGTCAGAACTGTATTAACTCGACTTAATGAAAGGGGAGACACAGCATTACGAGAAAGACGAGAAATTGTAAAGCGCGTTATCGAATTTGAGGCTTTCTCTACCTGTTGGGGAGAAGACCAATTGAAAGCAAGAGGTCTGGTGGCTGAAGTTAGGCGAGTCCTAAACGTTAAGGATTCGTTTACGAAGATGCAACAAGAACGGGAAGAGGAAAGGAAAAAGCGATCGCCTCTTTCCAAGAAGTTTATGAGGCAGAACTTAATATTTACAAAGCTCCACTTACAATAGAAGAACTACGGGAGTTTTTGGCAGTTGAACACAGGCAAACTGCTTGAGAAATTTTTTAAAAGAGCGAAAGCTTACGCCAAAGCGCGATCGCACCTTTAATTTAGGTAAAAAGAGATAACTAATGGAATTAGGTGACCATATCTACATTAGTCTTTTTCAAGAGGGCAAACCTCCTTATCATCATGGAATTTATTTAGGTAATGATACAGTGATTCATTACCAAAAGGATTATAAAAATGATAAAAGAGGAAGGATTCGTTGGGTTTCTTTAAAAGACTTTAAACGTAATGCAAGCAACATAATTTATGTAAAAAAATATTTTGAGTGTGATTCACGTCTAATTGTACTTCAAAGGGCAAAACGTAGATTAGGAGAGAAAGAATATAATTTTTTTTACAATAACTGCGAACATTTTGCCCATTATTGTAAAACAGGTGAACACAGAAGCCATCAAGTAGAAAGCTACAAAACAATAGTAGGAGAAAATGGGGTAGCCGTTACAAATGATATGCGAGCATCTCTAGATACAGTAAAAACATCTGTTCAGAACACTAAAGACTGGATATCCAAGCTTTGGAAAAAAGATGATGACGATAACGGTGGTAACTTTGAGTTAATTTAAGCAATCATTAATCGCGCGATCGCGCTAAACTATTAAAATCCAATTCATCTGAGATTACTGCCTTGTTCGATGAAATCTTGCGACGGATGCGTGAGAAAATAACCTCTCAACAATATGTAATGACGCTCCACGCTGAAGAAGAAATGAATGATGATAATTTAACAATCTACGACGTTGAACAAGGTATTCTCACAGGTGAAATACTGGAACGCCAAAAAGATAGGGTGACAGCAGAATCCAAATACCGTATCAGAGGCACAACTGTTGATGGTGGGGAAGTAGAGATAATCGCCAAGCTGAGTCCGACTGGAAAAGTCGTTATCATTACTATATATGTACTCTAATAGCAGGAAAATGCTAGATGGTGTGTGATATTTGTGGAAGCGAAGGAGCAAGAATCCGCAGGATTACTAGAACCTATGGCAAGGGTCAAGACCTGCTGGTTATAGAAAACATTCCCGTGATAACTTGTCTTCATTGCGGCGAAAGTTACTTTACAGCGGAAACCCTTCATGAAATTGAACGAATTAAACTTAACCGTAAAAGCTTGGCTGTTGAACGTTTTGTGGAAGTTGCTAGTTTTACATAGCATTTAATTGCTATCAAAAAACGCGATCGCGCTACATTATTTATGAGAACTGTAGGCTATACCCATGAAGTCTCTACAAGACTACACTGTTGTTATCCGTCCCGATGACAATGGCACCTTTGTCGCATACGTCCCAGCGATTTCGAGTTGTCACGCTTGGGGACGAACACCAGATGAAGCGCGTGCCGAACTTGTCAATGTTTTTGAGATGATTCAAGAAGAGTACGCATTATATGGGCGATCGCGCTTTCAGCAATAGGAACCACTAAAATGCTTCAAATACACAAAAATTACGTTCTTGACGAAAATCAGCAACCTATCGCTGTACAAATTTCCATTGCCGAGTTTGAAAAAATTGAAGCAATTCTTGAGGATTACGGTTTGGTAAAACTGATGGAGGAAGTACAAAATGAAAAACCACTATCTAAAGATGAAGCTATAAAGTATTATCAATCACTAAAAGGTGACAATAGTGCGATCGCACTACCTCAACCCGACAACAAATCTGTAATCGAATATAGCCGTTGCCGATCTAATTCCTGAATTCGCTGGTTTTCCGCATAAAAGGCATCACAATATGATTGATATCGTTCTGGTTCTGCTTCTGGATCGGTTTTATCCCAGAGTTCCCGAAAATAACGATAGCGCTTTTCTCGCAGCACTCGCTCCATACAAGCAGTCGTAACTTGAATCACTTGCGGAGTATGCAGAATTTCTCTCTCTTCTTTTTCACTGACATTAAATATATGCGAAACTAACTGCATTTCTTCCGAAAATTCCAAATATCTATCTTGCAAAGTTGATACTAAATTGGCATCTATGTCAACGGTCATCTCTAAAATCTTTTGCCACAAAAATCGGTGATGCGAAAGGCTAAATTGTAAATCTCGCTCTTCTAAAGCTGCAATAATAGCTTGACGCTGTTCGGGACAATGCAAATAAATCCGCAGTAATAAAGCCTCTGCTTGATCTAAAAGACCGCGATCGCTATTATCTATAGTTGCCTTTTCTACTCTAGCTTTTGAATGTTTGCGTAGCGGTGTTGGCTGACGGTGCGCTGTAGACAAAGGTGCAATCTGCGTTAAAAGATTCTCAACTCGTAAAGGTATAAGTCTGGTATCTCCCAAGCTGAGTATTTCTGCACAATAAGAAACGTAATAACTTCGCGTATCTTTATTTTCTATTTGTTTAAGTAACTTTACTAACTCTTGCGAAACTTGCTGAAAATCTGTAGCCTGTTTCAAATCGCGATCGCAAATTATTTGCGAAATCTGCCAATTCAGCCACAGTGGGGCATTGAGGAGCAATTCTCGATAATCTTCCGGCTTATATTCGCGCAAATATTCATCGGCATCTTTGCCATTAGGCAAGTTGAGAATCTTTAGCTGAACTTCGCCTTTATACGCGAGTTCGGCAATTTCGCCGATCGCTCGTTCTGCGGCATTTGTCCCAGCTTTATCAGCATCAAAGTTGAGTATCAACTGTTTAGAATCACAATAGCGCAATACTAGGCGTACTTGTTCTAAACTTAATGCTGTACCGAGAGAAGCAACGACGTTAGTAATACCAGCAGCATGGAGAGCGATCGCATCAAAATATCCCTCTACCACCACAGCCGAATCAACTTGAGAAATCCCCGCTTTTGCCTGATCGAGAGCGAATAAAGTCTTACCCTTACTAAAAAGCTCAGTTTCTGGTGAGTTTAAATACTTTGGTTGTTCATCAGTGAGAGTTCTACCACCAAAGGCAATTACACGTCCTAAATCGTCGCGGATGGGAATTATTAGGCGATCGCGAAACACATCATAATAACCCCCTCCTTCCTTACGCGGTTTAATCAAACCCGCTTTTTCCGCCAATTGCACTGGATAATGTTTATCCTGCACAAGATAGCGATATAAGGTTTCCCAACCTGCGGGAGCGTAACCTAAGCCGAATTGCTGGATTGTTTCTTCCTTGATTTGGCGATCGCGCAAATATTCAATCGCTTTTTCCCCTGCGGCTTGTCTCAGGGCATGTTGATAAAATTGTGTCGTCGAAGCCAGAACTTCATATAACTGCTCGCGCAAAGAAAGCTGACGCTGCAACTCTTGCCGTTGTTCTGGTAAGAGTGTTTGCACTGGCACTTCATAACGTCGTGCTAAATCTAGCACCACCTCAGCAAAAGAGCGCTTCCCCAACTCCATCAAAAACTTAATGGCATTTCCCCCTGCATTACAGCCAAAACAGAAGTACATCTGCTTGGTTTGGCTAACTGTAAAACTAGGAGTTTTTTCATCGTGGAAGGGACACAACCCAACAAAATCTTTACCGCGCTTACGTAAAACTACGTATTCAGAGACGACATCCACAATGTCAGCTCGTTGTTTAATTTCTTCAATTGTGTCTGGATGTAAGCGGGGTATTTGCATTTTGGAGTTAGTGGAGGAGTGGGGG